>DATKFF010000328.1:0-3412 GCA_035511595.1 Solirubrobacteraceae bacterium
GTCTTCTACGAGATCCACCTGCGCGGATTCTTCGACAGCAACGACGACGGATCGGGTGATTTCCGTGGCCTGACCGAGAAGCTCGACTACCTGCAGTGGCTGGGGATCGATTGCATCTGGCTGCTGCCGTTCTACCAATCCCCCTTGCGCGACGGCGGCTACGACATCTCCGACTTCGAAACGGTCCAGCCCGACTACGGCACGGTCGACGACGTGAAGGAGCTGATCGACGCAGCCCACGCCAGGCGGATCCGGGTGATCGCCGATCTGGTGATGAACCACACCTCCAGCGACCACCCCTGGTTTCAGGAATCCCGCTCGAGCCGGGACAGCCCCAAGCGCGACTGGTACGTCTGGTCGGACACCGACGATCGCTACAAGGACGCGCGGATCATCTTCATCGACACGGAATCCTCCAACTGGAGCTGGGACCCCGTCGCCGGCCAGTACTACTGGCACCGCTTCTTCACGCACCAGCCCGACCTCAACTACGACAACCCCGAGGTCCAGGAGGCGATGCTCGACGTGCTGCGCTTCTGGCTCGAGCTCGGCCTCGACGGCTTCCGGCTCGACGCGGTCCCCTACCTGTTCGAGCGCGAGGGCACCAACTGCGAGAACCTCCCCGAGACGCACGCCTACCTCAAGCGGGTGCGCAAGGAGATCGATGAGCGCTACCCCGACCGCGTGCTGCTGGCGGAGGCCAACCAATGGCCCGACGACGTCGTCCAGTACTTCGGCAACGGCGGCGAGTGCCACATGGCGTTCCAGTTCCCGGTGATGCCGCGGATGTTCATGGCGCTGCGGCGCGAGGAGGCGGCCCCGGTCTACGAGATCCTCGACCACACGCCGAGGATCCCCGAGGGCTGCCAGTGGGGGCTCTTCCTGCGCAACCACGACGAGCTGACGCTCGAGATGGTGACCGACGAGGAGCGGGACTACATGTACTCCGAGTACGCCAAGGACCCACGGATGAAGCTCAACCTGGGGATTCGCCGGCGACTGGCTCCGCTGCTCGACAACGGCCGTGACGAGATCGAGCTCCTGCACGCGATCATGTTCTCGCTGCACGGTTCGCCGGTCCTTTACTACGGCGACGAGGTGGCGATGGGCGACAACGTGTTTCTCGGCGACCGCGATGGCGTGCGCACGCCGATGCAGTGGTCGGGCGACCGCAACGGCGGCTTCTCGCGAGCCGACTTCGCGCAGCTCTACGCGCCGCCGCTGATGGATCCGGTGTACGGGTTCCAGGCGGTCAACATCGAGGCCCAGCTCCGCACCCCCACTTCGCTGTTGCGCTGGCTGCACCGGTTCATCGCGCTGCGCAAGGAGCACCCGGTGTTCGGCTTGGGCACCTACGAGCCGATCCAGACCTCCAACCCGCGGATCTTCGCCCACCTGCGGAGCTTCGAGGACGACCTCGTGCTGTGCGTGCACAACCTGGCCCGGTCGGCCCAGGCAGTCGAGCTCGACCTGAGCGCCTACGAGGGCCGCTACCCGATCGAGCTGTTCGGCCGTTCGCGGTTCCCGCGCATCGGCGAGCTGCCATATCTGCTGACGCTCGCGCCCCGCGGCTTCTATTGGTTCGAGCTGATCGACGAGCAGGAGCCGGAGTCCGATGGCTGAACCCGTCAAGCTCCCGGGCGTGGAGATCGAACAGCTACTGGATGACGAGAGCCTGCGCGAGTGGATCCAGGTCCAGCGCTGGTACGCCTCGAAGTCCCGCTCGGTGGCCGGCATCGACATCGTCGAGAAGGTCGTCCTGCGTGACGAGCCGCTGCTGCTGCTGGCGCTCGTGCAGACGCGCTTTGCGACAGGCACGCACGAGCTCTACCAGCTGCCGCTGGGGATCCGGCCGGCCGGAGAGGCCTCCTCCGGCGACTGGCCGGGGGGCTCGCCGCCGGAGCTGATCGCGCGGATCGACGACTACGACGTGTATGACGCGCTCGCGAACCCCGGCCAGGTGCGGGAGCTGCTGCGCCGGATCGCCGCCTCCGACGAGATCGAGACCGACGAGGGGCGGTTCAGCTTCCAGCGCGTCGACGGGTTCGTGGACGTCGCCGATCGCGGACCCGCCCGGCTGATGGGGGTCGAGCAGTCCAACTCCTCGGTCGTGTTCGACGATCGGCTCGTGCTGAAGGCGTTCCGCAAGCTCGAGCCGGGGATCAACCCGGAGCTCGAGGTGCTGCGATTCCTGACCCAGCACGGGTTCGAGCACATCGCACCGCTCCAGGGTTGGTACGAGTACGAGGGCCAGGCGCTCGCCGCGACGCTGGGCGTCGTGCAGACCTTCCTTCACGACGCCGTCGACGGCTGGGAGCTGGCGCTCGACGAGATCCCCTCGCGGCCCGACACGTTCCTCGACCGCCTCGACAGCCTCGGCCAGGTGACCGCGGCGATGCACAACGTGCTCGCCTCGGACTCCGGCGACCCCGCGTTCTCGCCCGAGGAGCCAAGCCAGGAGGCGCTCGGGCTGCTGACCGCCACGGTCGACGAGGACATCGAGCGGATCTTCGTGCGGCTTCCAGACGACGAGCGGGTCGGGCCGATCATCGGCCGCGGCCAGGACGTCCGTGAGCGGCTCGCCGCGCGCACGCAGATCGGCGCCGGCGGACGGGTGATCCGGACGCACGGTGACTACCACCTGGGACAGACCCTGTCCACCCCCCGCGGCTGGGTGATCATCGACTTCGAGGGCGAGCCGGGCCGGGCGCTGCCCGAGCGTCGCCAGAAGCGCTCGCCGCTGCGCGACGTCGCCAGCATGCTGCGCTCGTTCGCATACGCCGCCTCGGCGGTCGAGCTGATGCGCGCAGAGGACGCTCCGGAAGAGTTCGAGCAGCGCGCCCGCGAGCGGTTCCTGGGGCAATACCTGCGGCACGTCGATCCCACCCTGCTGCCCGGGGGCGAGGCGCAGGTCATGAACCTGCTCTCGATCTACGAGCTGGAGAAGGCGATCTACGAGCTCCAATACGAGCTCGACAACCGCCCCGATTGGGTGGCGATTCCCGTAGCGGGTATCAGGCGGTTGTTGGAGTCCGCGTGACGACAATCGCCACCACCGAGCTCGACGCGCTCGTCCGGCGCGAGCACTCGAATCCGCACGGCGTACTCGGCGCGCACCCCGCCGACGGCGGCGTCGTGATCCGCGCGCTGCGCCCGGCCGCGTCGGCAATCACCGCGCAGCTCGATGGCGGGACGACGATCGAGCTCGAGCAGATCCACCCAGGCGGCGTGTTCGAGGGCACGGCCGAGGGCGTGGAGCTGCCGCTTCACTACAGGCTCGAGATCGACTACGGCGACGCCGGCACGTTCACGGTCGACGACCCATACGCGTTCAGCCCCACGATCGGGGAGCTCGACCTGTACCTGATCGGCGAGGGCCAGCATGAGCAGATCTACGAGAAGCTCGGCTCCC
>DATKFF010000329.1:0-2568 GCA_035511595.1 Solirubrobacteraceae bacterium
AGCCGGAGCACGTGGGGGACGAGGTTGTCGGCGAACATCGTCAGGCGGTCGAGATCATCGAACGGCGCGATGCCGGCGCGGGCCATGTCGGCGGCGGCGAGCTGCGCACGCTTGAGGAACGGAACGATCAGACCGTCGTACTCCGAAGCGTCTCTGAAGCACTCCCACCGCGCGAGCCGCTCGACGAGCGCTTCCGCGGAAGCGCCGGCGTCGTCGATCACGGCCGCGAAGCGCCCGCCACACTCGTCCGTCACATGGCGCCCGAGATCATTCAGCGAGTTCGCAAACAGCCCCATCAGCTCATGCTCGGGGTCCTGGCGCAACGCGTCAGCGATCTCCGCCCGGTCGACCGTCAGCAGCTCCGATGCGTCCCACTGGCCGCGGACCAGGAATCGCTCCCGGATCGCGCTCGCGATCGTGTGGTAGCCCGAACGCCCCTCGCGCTTGCGGAGCGTCGGAAACCAGCCGGACCCGAAGTTGATCGCGTCGAGCGTCAGCCAGAAAGCCGCGAGCTCTTCTCGTGAGCCGTCGATCAGGTGCGTCTCCGGATCGGGCGCGGGCCCGGGCGCTTCGATCTGGAGCGTCGCGGCGTAGCGGGGAATGCGATCGAACTCGACCCGTACGCTGAACGAGCGGTCGGCGACGGCGGCACAGGCGGCGCGCAGGCCGCTCAACATGCGAGTCACCTGCGGAGGGCTAGGCAGGAGCTATCGCGACGACCGGGATCGGCCGGCTGGTCTGCTGCTGATAGGCGATGTACCGGTCCTTGTTGTTGTCGTTGACGAGCTTCCAGACGCGCTCATAGTCCGGATCGGACCGCTCGATCACCCTGGCCACGCCATTCAGCCGGTCACGCCCGACCTGAACCCCAACCTGCGGATGGGCCGTGAGGTTGAGGAGCCACGCCGGAGGGCTGTCGGAGCCACCCTTTGAGGCGACCAGCAGGTAGTCGCCGCCGTCGCGCGCATAGACCAGGGAGTTCGTTCGAGGCTGCCCCGAGCGTCGGCCGGTCGTGGTCAGCATCAGCGTGGGTACGCCCAGCACGCGATGTCCGATCCTGCCGTCGCTCGTCCTGTAAATCGCGTCGTGTACTCGGAGGAGGAGACTCATGGCTGGAGCCTATCTTCCTCGGTCGCGACCACCCCGGCCGCTACCGTAGAAACCGGAGCCGATGCCTGAGACTACGAGTGATCTAGATGCCCTGCTGGAGGGTCTGAACGAGCCGCAGCGCGAGGCCGTGACCCACCCCGGCGGCCCGCTCCTGATCCTTGCCGGCGCGGGCTCCGGGAAGACGCGGGTCCTCGCTCACCGGATCGCCTACCTGCTCGCCACCGGGGCCGCCCGGCCGGACGAGATCCTCGCGATCACGTTTACGAACAAGGCCGCGCAGGAGATGCGCGACCGCGTCGGGCTGCTCGTGGGGCGGAGGGTCAGAGCGATGTGGGTGATGACCTTCCACTCGGCCTGTGCGCGGATGCTCCGCGCCCACGCCGACCGTCTCGGCTACACGCGCCAGTTCACGATCTACGACCAGGCGGACTCCCGGCGACTGATCAAGCGCTGCCTGGACGAACTCGGCGTCGACCCCAAGCGCTTTACCCCCGCCGCGATCGGATCACAGATCTCCGACGCGAAGAACCGGTTGCGCGACTCCGAGGCCTACGGCCAGATGGTTGGCTCGTTCTTCGAGCAGACCGTTGCCGACGTGTACCGCGAGTACGAGCGCCAGCTGCACCGGATGAACGCGATGGACTTCGACGACCTCCTCGTCCGCGCCGTGAACGTGCTCGAGCTGTTCGACGAGGTGCGCGAGCAGTACAGCGAGACCTTCCGCCAGGTGCTCGTGGACGAGTACCAGGACACCAACCACGCCCAGTACCGCTGGCTGCAGCTGCTCACCAAGGAGCACCGGAACATCATGGTCGTCGGCGACGACTCACAGGCGATCTACGGCTTCCGAGGAGCGGACATCCGCAACATCCTGGAGTTCGAGGATGAGTACGTAGACGCGCACGTCGTCAAGCTCGAGCAGAACTACCGCTCGACGCAGACGATCCTCGACGCCTCCAACGCGGTGATCGCAAACAACCGCGGGCGGATGCCCAAGCGGCTATGGACGGACCTTGGGCAGGGCGACCCGATCAAGGTCCGCGAGCTGGAGGACGAACACGCCGAGGCGCGGTTCGTGACCGGCGAGATCCAGCGCCTCGTCGACGATGGCATGTCCCGGTCCGAGATTGCGGTCTTCTACCGGACGAACGCGCAATCGCGTGTCCTGGAGGACACGCTGACCCGTGCGGACATCGGCTACCAGGTCGTCGGTGGCACGAAGTTCTACGAGCGCGCCGAGATCAAGGACGCGGTCGCCTACCTGAGCGTGCTCCAGAACCCCCAGGACGTCGTCTCGTTCACGCGGATCGTCAACACGCCACCGCGCGGGATCGGTGCGACCTCGCTGTCACGTGTGCTGAGCTTCGCCAACACGACGGGAGCGTCGATCTGGGAGTCCGCGTCGGCGCCCGAGCAGGTCCCGGCCCTCGGGACCGCCGCCGTCAAGTCGATCGGCCG
>DATKFF010000330.1:0-4755 GCA_035511595.1 Solirubrobacteraceae bacterium
AGGGTGGTCGCGCGGCGCTCGTCGAGCTCGCGGCGCGCCCCGTCGACGTCGTGCTGACCGATCTCAAGATGCCCGACGTCGACGGCATGGCGGTGCTGCGCGCAGCGCGCGCGCGGGCCGGTGGCCCCGATGTCTTGCTCATGACGGCCTTCGGCAGCACCGACGCCGCCATCGCCGCCATGAAAGCGGGCGCGGCCGACTACCTCACGAAGCCCTTCGCGATGGACGAGGTCCGCCTCCGCGTGCGGCGCCTCGCCGACGCACGCGAGGCGCGCACGCGCGGCGATCGCCTCGTCGAGCGCCTCACGCCCAGCCTCGTCGCCGAGAGCGAGAAGATGCGCGCCGTGCTGCGTCTCGCCGACCAGGTCGCCGCGACCGACGCGAGCGTGCTGCTCCTGGGCGAGACCGGCACCGGCAAGAGCCAGATCGCGCGTTACGTTCACTTCCAGAGCCCGCGGGCGGCGCGGCCGCTCGTCGAGGTCCACTGCGCAGCGTTGCCCGAGCCGCTGCTCGAGAGCGAGCTGTTCGGCCACGAGCGCGGCGCGTTCACGGGCGCTGTCGAGCGCAAGGCCGGCCACCTCGCCGCCGCCGATCGCGGCACGCTGTTCCTCGACGAGATCGGGGAGCTGACCCTCTCGACGCAGGTTAAGCTCCTGCGCTTCATCCAGGATCGCTCGTTCGTGCCCGTGGGCTCGACGACCTCGCGCGCCGTGGACGTGCGTGTCGTGTCGGCGACGAATCGGGATCTGGAGGGCGCCGTGCGCGCCGGCGCCTTCAGGGAGGACTTCTACTACCGCCTCAACGTCTTCGCGATCGCCGTGCCGCCGCTGCGCGAGCGACGCGAGGACGTTCTGCCGCTGGCCGATCGGCTGCTCGAGCGCCGCGGACTGCCGCCCGCGAAGCTCGGCCCGGCGGCGCGTCAGAAGCTCGTCGGGCACGCGTGGCCCGGCAACGTGCGCGAGCTCGAGAACGCCCTCGAGCGCGCGCTCATCCTCGCGGGCCCCGACGAGATCGGTCCCGCGGCGCTCGCGCTCGGGCAGCCCCTCGCGCGCGGCGAGGCCAGCCGGGCGGCCGCCCTCCTCACCGAGGGCTTCAACCTCGATGACTTCGAGCACGAGCTCCTGCGCGCGGCGCTCGAGCGCACGGGCGGCAACAAGTCGGCCGCCGCTCGCCTGCTCGGCATCACGCGCCGGCGTCTCTACTCGCGGCTCGAGAGCCTCGAGGAGGTCACTGGCGCCGACGACGAGCCCTGAGCGGGCCACGGCGGAACGCTCGTCACGCCGGCCGGCCGACGATAGGCGATCAGGAGAGTCAGGAGACTGCCGACAACGTCGACGTTGGATGGCGCCGCGCGGCCGCCGACGACGTCGAGACCACGTCGTAAATCGGCGCGCTCGCGTCCAGCAGGATGTCCCGGAACCGGGTGGCCTTCTGTAGCAGCTGGCCAAGCTCGTCCTCAGAGATGCCCGCGAGCCCGCGAACCGCGTCGGTGTCCGAGGACAGCCGCTGCACGAGCCCTTGCCACTCGGCGCGTGCTTCGACGCTCGCCGGCGCGAGAACGCTGTCGTCGACCGTTTGCACGACGTCCCTGAGCTGCCCGAGGAGGCGCGCGGCCGTCGAGGTGATTTCGTAAGTCATGAGTGGTCGTTCTTGTCGGCGGTTCCGAAGGAAGCTTAAGTCCACTCCTGAAATAAGGTGAGCCCGGTCGCGAAAGGCGACCGGGCTCCGTCGGAAAGGGATGATGGAGTTCGTCGGGTCAGGGAATGATCGCCGCCCCCGCGGCGCCGCCCGCCGCGCCGCTGTCGCCACCGGCCGCTCCGGTCGTGCCGGCGCTCCCGCCGCCAGGCGCCCCCCCTGCCGGGCCTCCGCCTTGGTCCGAACCGCCGGCGCCGGTCGGAGCCGGCGGAGGTGGGCACGGCGTCTCGTTGTGGCAAACGCCCAGGTAATCCCCGTGATTCCGCAGGTGCGCCGGCACGCCCGCGTTGCCGATGCAGAGCGTGTGCGCATTCGACGGATTGCCCGGCGGAATGTGACAGATCGTCGTCTTCTTGTGATCTTGGGGATCGCAGGCGCGGAGCTGGGCCCCGTGCTCAACCGTTCCATCGTCCAGGTGGCAAGCGACGATCTCGGCCGACATGACGCTCGACGTCGTGTCTTCCGTGCCCGTGCCCGCGCCGCATCCCTGACCGAGCGCGATGATTCCCGCGCCAACCAACGCCATGGAGAATAGAGACGTGCGAATCATGGTGCCTCCCTGTGAAGCCGACCCCCGCAGAGCGCGAGTGGTTGGCATGTGGGACAGCAACTCCCATACCGGGACAAACCCCCGC
The DNA here is from genome assembly GCA_035511595.1 of Solirubrobacteraceae bacterium. Taxonomy (GTDB): domain Bacteria; phylum Actinomycetota; class Thermoleophilia; order Solirubrobacterales; family Solirubrobacteraceae; genus Palsa-465. The sequence continues at coordinate 2,331 of DATKFF010000330.1, forward strand.
AAGTATCACGCCCTCGCACTCGACCTTGCCCGGGTTCGTCCATCAGGTGCTCCGATCAGTACACCCGGCGCCGCGCCATCGCGGGTCGGCGGCCCTCGGGCCGCGTCAGCGGGCGCCGAGCATGTAATCGAAGGCATAGAAATGCTTGCCGTCGACGATGTCGATCGTCATCCGGCCCGCGAGCCCCGCGAGCTCGCCCGTGCCGGAGTCAGGAACCACCGAGACGCTCAGCGAGGCCTCGCCTCGGTCCAGCGTCCCGCTGTGCTGCAGGACGAAGCTCCCGGCCCGAGCGCCGAGCCGGCCCACAACGCGCTCGATCGCCACGTAACCCGCGGAGCCCTTCGTCGCCGTCCCGGCGCTCAACATCTGCACGACGCTCGACGCATCGAGCTCGCCGTGGAACCGCTTGGTCAACGCGAGGCGACCCAGCACGATCCCTCCGTCGACGGTCTCGTACTTCGGCTCGGGGCTCATCGTGACGTCGAAGGTGCCGGCGGCGTGGGTGCTCATCGGCGCATTCTAAGCGCCGTTGGACGATCAGGGCAGTGTGTAGCGCTGGAAGACCTCCCAGGCCACGTCGGGAACGCCGACCATCTGGGCCGCAGCCTCGCCATAAATGACATGACCGGCGTTGGGCGAGCACAAGATGACCTCGGTGCCGCCGGCACACTTGCTGCTGACCTGACAAAGAGGATGCGTGGGCATGGGCACCGGGGCATCGGTGCACTGATCCAGCCCGCTCCACTTGGCGAAGTCGGCCATCGCGCTCGGCCAGACGTGCCCGCCCGCCACCGTCATGCCCCCGTTGTAGGGGACGAGGGTGTCCAACTTGCCGCGAAAGTTGACCACCGTGATGGGCCGCGACGGCTTGCAATCGATCATGTTCGGACCCGAGGCCGGCGCGACGGCCGCAAACATGTCCGCGACATCGCACGCCAGCCATTGCGACATGATGCCCCCGTTCGACAGGCCGCTCGCGTAGACGCGCTTGAGATCGATGCAGCCGTCCTGCGCGGTCTTGGTCACGGCCGCGCGCAGGAAGCCGGCGTCATCGATGTTGTGATCCTGGGCAGGCTCGCAGCAACACATCAATATCGGACAACCGGCGGGACCAGCATTCCAAGAGTTGTAGAGGCCGTCGGGATAGATCATGACGATCCCGACCGCGTCGGCCTTCGCGAGCCAGCCGGATCCGCTCATCTGGCCCTGGCCCGTGCCGCCTTTGCCGTGCATGTCGACGACGAGCGGCAGGCGCGTCTTTCCGTCGTACTTCGACGGCACGTGCAAAATGTACGACCGCGCGACACCGCCGCTCTGGATCATCACCGTGGTGTTGCCGGGCTTCAACGTGCCGGCCGTGCACAGACCTTGCGGGACAGAGTCGGAAGTCCCTGCTCCGCTGTCGGTGACCTGCGCGGCATCGACCGCGCCGCCCGCGCCGGTCGCCATTCCGGCGGCGTCAACCGCTCCCGCCGTGCCGCCGCCTGAGCCGCCGCTGGGGCCGCTGCCGCCCGAACCGCCGCTGTCCGTGCCGCCGCTGCCGATCGGCGCGACGCCACCTCCGTTACCCGAGACGCCACCAGCGGCGCCGCCAGCACCGCCGGACCCGGTGGTTGCGCCGCCGCGGCCTGCCTGTTGACCCGAACAGCCGGCAGACAGAAGAACGCTGATGGAGATCCCTATCCAACGGGAAGCCTTCGCGGCTGGGCTTCCTCCTGGGGCACGCGGCTCAGCCCTCGCCATGTATATGAATGTCTGCGCGGCCCCCTAGTGGGTCACAAAAACTCCATCCATCCCAACGGGCTGCGTCACCCGAGGGATCACTCTTGTTGATGGAGGAGGAGGTGGCGACGGTCACCTTGCCCAGAATCTGGAATCCTGCAGCGGCTTCAATGCCGCGGTTCATCCGAGCCATCAAAGAGATGTGAGCGCTTGCCAGAATGCGTTCGTAGCCGAGGCGGAATCGCCGCTAGAAACGACCCACGCATTACCGGTGGCGTCGCTCGAGAGGCTAGGCACCGTTCCTCCTGCCATTTTTCCTCCCACGATTGGGGCGGTTCCCGACCTCGTCATCCGTGTGACACCCTGCGCGAACGTTGGCAACACCGCCGCTATCACGCTGATTTGATCGCAGGGTGTCAGCCCGGGAAGGAGCATCGAGCGCTTGCGGGCCGTCCATTGACCAAAGGAATCGTTCGGCAATTGAGCCACCCGGGAGTCGGGAATGTCCTGCGTCTGGTCGTAGTAGGCGTTCACCTGGATGTATCGATAACGGGCCGCGACGATGGCGTTTGCCCACGGGTCCAAGTCGCCATTCGGAGGGCCCATCGTCGCAGTGGTGCCATTCGTCGCGCCGAGGGACGACACCACCACGACGAGCTCCGCCATGCTGTGGTCGATCAAGTAGGCATCGGCAACATCCGTC
>DATKFF010000331.1:0-4550 GCA_035511595.1 Solirubrobacteraceae bacterium
ATATGCAGCCGCTCGAACATCGTCCGGCTAGCGCAGCGACCGGAACGCCGCGCGGACCTCTTCTGAGAACAGTTGCGGCTCCTGCCAGGCCGCGAAGTGCCCGCCCCGATCGACCTCGTTGAAGTAGATGAGGTTGGGGTACGCGCGCTCGGCCCAGCTTCGCGGGGCCTGGTAGAGCTCCTTCGGGAACACGGTCAACGCGGCCGGAACGGACACGCCCTTGGCGTCGAAGAAGCCATACGCGTTTTCGTGGTAGAGACGAGCGGAGGACACCCCCGTGTTCGTCAACCACGCGAGCGTGATGTTGTCGAGCACCTCATCCCGCGTCAGGTTGCCGACGGACTGTCCGGCGACGAAGGCGCTGGTGATGTCCAGGTAGCTCTGGGCGTCGTGGTCCGCGATCCAGGCGGCCAGCCCGGCGGGCGAGTCGGCGATTCCGTAGAGCGTCTGCGGGTGCAGGAGCATCTGGACGGCGTAGCCGATCCCCTTCGTATACAGGTAACTCACCTGTTCGTAGGCGCGCTGCTCTTCGGCCGAGAGACCGTCCGGTGCCGGAGCCGCGGCCAGTGGCGCGAACCGTGACGCGATCTCGGGCGGCAGAGCGCCCGGCATGTTCGAGTGGATGCCGAGCAGCTCCGGAGGTGCCTGCACGCCCATCAGATCGACGATGACCGCGCCCCAGTCGCCGCCTTGCGCCACGAAGCTCGTATAACCGAGGCGTTTCATGAGCTCCACCGATGCGCTGGCGACATGGTCGGGACCCCAGCCGCTCGCCGTCGGCTTGCCAGAGAACCCGTAGCCCGGGATCGACGGGATCACCACATCGAACGCGTCCTCGGCGCTGCCGCCGTGGGCCGTAGGGTCGGTGAGCGGGCCGACGACGTTCAGCATCTCGACGACCGAGCCGGGCCAGCCGTGGATGAGGATCACAGGCAACGCGTTCTCATGATGCGACTTGACGTGGATGAAATGAATGTCGAGATCGTCGATCTCGGTCAGGAACTGCGGCAGAGCGTTCAGCCGCGACTCGATCCTCCGAAGGTCGTATTCGGTGCCCCAGTAGCGCACAAGCGCTTCCATCGTGGCCAACTCGACGCCCTGCGGCGGGGCCGTATCTCCCAACGGATGGACGACGCGATCTTCGACCGGCTCGCGCTCAGGGAAACGCGTCGCGGTGATGCGGGCACGCAGGTCCGCAACATCCGCTTCAGGAAACTCGACCGTGAACGGCCGGATCGCCGTCGCGCCCGCTGACCTCTCGGTGGTGACAGCCATGTGTGGCTCCTCCTTGGTGGGTGATGGGTGACCCGGCGGAGCCTGATCCTGTCCGCTGAACGTCGCCCCTGTCGAGACCCCGGGGTTGCTCACTGGGTTCTGACCAGGGTGTTCTCCGGTCCGTGGGTCGAGATGCTTCCGGCCGTGCGAGCTCAGACGAGTGTGACGTCGGCCGTGCCGGTAGGCAGGGCGCTGATCAACTCGCGGCGGGAGTGGATGTCGAGCTTGTTGAAGACGTTGTGCAGGTGCCACTCGACCGTCCGCGGGCTGAGGAATAGCCGCGCGCCGATTTCCGGGTTCGAGAGTCCGTCGCGGGCGAGCCGCGCGATCTGCCGCTCCTGTGCGGTCAAGTCGTCGCGCGTGTCCGCCGCGCGCCTGCGCACCGTCTCCCCTGTCGCTGCGAGCTCTTTGCGGGCGCGCTCGGCGAACGCGTCCATCCCGATTTCGACGAGCATCTCGTGCGCCGCGCGCAGCTGCTCACGCGCATCGACCCGGCGATTCTCGCGGCGCAACCACTCGCCGTAGACCAAGTGGGCCCGCGCGAGCTCCGGACGCAGCGGCGTGCGACTCAAACGCTCGATCCCCTCGCGATACAGAATGTCGGCCTCGGCCCCGGAACTCAGCAACGCCCGACAGCGCGCCTCAATGCCGAGCGCAAAATCAGTGCCGGAAGGTCGTGTCGTCGTCGCCAGCCGCTCGAGTGCCTCGCGGGCCACCTGGGCTTCGCCCCCGCGTATGGCCGCCTCGATCAGCTCCGGGAGCGCGAACGTGGATACCCACGGCTCGAATGTGTTCGAGCTGGCTTGCCGGGCCGCGGATGCAGCCTCGTCGTAGCGGGCGAGGCCGTTGTTAAGGACCGCCGCGGCCCAATACGCGTTCGTCGCGGCGATCCCCTGGCCTCCGAAGCTGGCGTGCTCGATCGTCTCCGAGATCAGTGCGGCCGCCTCGGCAGCCCGCCCCTGCATTGCCCGGAGCCTCATCAAGGTAAAGGGCGCGAACGCGGTCCCGGTCGCCGCCGCAACGCTCTCGGCCTCAGCGATCAGTGAGGCGACTCCGGCCAAGTCGCCTGTCCATGAGGTCGACAAAGCCAACGAGGCGAGATGCAGCGGCAATTGCGCGAGCACGCCAGCATCGCGAACGAGCCGGACCAATCTGGCGGAGATGGCGCGCATGCCCTCGTCATCCCACACCGCGGTGCTGGCCCCGATCGCCGCCCAACCCCAACGGAGCGCGTCCTCCACGGGCATTTCAAGGAGCGCTTCCGCTGCTCGCTGCAACGTTGGGACGGCGGCGGCGTGTCCCTCGAGGGTCAGCTGAGCCATGCCTTCAAGCAGCAGCTCGAGGGGCCCGGGAGCACCGGACGTCGGAGGAAGCGCCCGGACGGCCGCGAAGACTTGCAGGATGACGTCCCCCTGCCCCGCCATGCCCGCCGCACCCCACGCGGTCAAGTAGGTCTCGCGCGCGAGCTCCACGTTGAGCGACTCAAACCGCCTGGCGGCCTCGAGCAGCGGCGGAGGAGCATCGGGCGCAGCGCCCAACGCGAACGCGACATTGCCGCGAAGCAGGTTCACCCGAGCGCGCTGGACTTCGTCCAGCGGCCCGGTCTCCGCCGTAGCCAGGAGCCGGAGAACCGCGTCGAACGACCCGGCCTGCAGGCTCGCCTGCGCGGCGGCGAGAGCGCGATCCGCGCGCCGCGCAGGATCCGCGGTCAGCGCGACGGCACGCTCCAGGAACGCTGCCGCGGCGGCGGCTCCACCGCGCGTCCGCGCCCGGCCGGCCGACCGCTCGAGCTCCGAGGCAACCCGCTCATCAGGCCCCGCCGCGGCCGCAGCCAGATGCCAAGCCCGGCGGTCGGGATCGAACTCGCTGTCGGTCGCCGCCGCCAACGCGCGATGTGCCGCCCGACGTTCTTCTAGCGGCGCCGTTCGATAAACGGCGGAGCGCACCAGCGGATGGCGGAACGTCACGCGCTCGCCGAGAGCCAGTAGCCCGTCCGTTTCCGCGTCAACCGCTGAAACCACGATCCCGAGCTGCTCGGACGCACGCAGCAAAAGCAGTGGATCGCCGATGGGCTCGGCCGCCGCCAGCAGCAGCAGACGCCGCGCATCGTCGGAGACGGCGCTTACGCGTCGCACGAAGCTCTCTTGGATCCGTCCCGTGACCGCTTGCGCCTCTGCCAGCCCAAAGCCTCCAGCCAGCTGCGTCGCCGTCAACCCGCGTGGCAACTCGAGCAACGCCAACGGGTTCCCGCGCATCTCCGCGATGATCCGGTCAAGGATCCGCTCATCCAGCTTGAACCGCAGGGTCGAGCGCAACAGTGCGCGGGCGTCACCGTTGCTCAAGCCACGCACATCTAGCCCGTCCAGGTGCTGGAGCTCCAAGCCCGGCTCGCGCGCTGCGAACACGAGCCCGACCCGCTCAGCCAGCAGGCGGCGAGCGACGAAGGCCAGCGTCAACGCCGAAGCCCGATCCAGCCACTGTGCATCATCGACGACACACAGCAGGGGACGCTGCTCCGTCTCGGCCGCGAACAAACTCAGAACCGCCAACCCCACGAGAAACCGGTCCGGCGCGGCCCCGTCACTTAACCCGAACACCGTCTCCAGAGCGCGATGCTGCGGAGCCGGCAGCTCCTCGATGTGATCGAGCAACGGAGAGCACAACTGATGCAAGCTGGCGAACGCGAGCTCCATATCCGACTCCACCCCCACCGCCCGCACGACCCTCAGATCTGACGCCGACGCGACGAGATACTCCAACAGCGCCGTCTTCCCAATCCCAGCCTCGCCCCGGACCACCAGCGATCGGCTCTCACCACCCCGGACCGCCGAGACCAAGTCATCCAACAAAGCGCACTCACTAGTCCGCCCCCGCAAACCACCGGGCGGGCCAGGCGCATGGAGACCGCTCTCCATCAGCGGCAACCGATCCTCGCGACCACCCCGCCAGGCAACGCTACGCCCGGGTGCATCGTGCGCGCGGCAACCGCGATCGTCGCCAGCGGCGAACCGCTAAGCGCTGCCGTCTCGGATGTATGCACGCGCGACCGGTCCACGTGACCTATGGCGCCTCCCGCCAGCAACAGTACGCCCCTCGCGGGCCCCAAGGAAAGTAGTCCTGTGAAGATTGACTTCCAACACTGGCGTACACCCCCTGACGTCGAGGGCACCTGCTGCCCCTAGCAGCGACGCAATCGACCGATACTGCTCCCCGACAGCGACGGCACCCTGCCCGCGAGGCGCGGCTCTCCCGGCATCGCAGAGAGGCCGCCGACC
>DATKFF010000332.1:0-7052 GCA_035511595.1 Solirubrobacteraceae bacterium
GTCCAGATGGTGTTTCAGGACCCGTACTCGTCGCTCAACCCACGCAAGACCGTCGGCTCGATCATCGCCGAGCCGTTCGCGATCCACGGGCTCTACCGCGGCGAGGGCGAGCGCAAGCAGCACGTCCAGGAGTTGATGGACCGGGTCGGGCTCAACCCCGAGCACTACAACCGCTACCCGCACGAGTTCTCGGGCGGCCAGCGGCAGCGAATCGGCGTCGCCCGCGCGATCGCGCTCGAGCCGAAGCTGCTGATCGCCGACGAGCCGGTGTCGGCGCTCGACGTCTCGATCCAGGCGCAGGTCCTCAACCTGCTCAAGCGCCTGCAGCGTGAGATGGGGCTGACGCTGATCTTCATCTCCCACGACCTGTCCGTGGTGCGGCACATGTGCGACCGGGTGGCGGTGATGTACCTCGGCAAGATCGTGGAGCTGGCGCCCAGCGACGCCCTCTACTCGTATCCGCGCCACCCGTATACGGGCGCGTTGCTGGCCGCGGTGCCGGTGCCCGATCCGAGCGGGGGCAAGCGTCAGCGGACCTTGCTCTCAGGCGACGTCCCGAGCCCCGCCAACCCGCCCGTGGCCTGCCGCTTCCACACCCGTTGCCCGAAGGCGCAGGAGCTGTGCTGGACCGAGGAGCCGCTGCTCGAGGAGAAGGGCGGCGGGACGATGGCGGCGTGCCATTTCCCGCTGACGCGTGACGAGGTCAGCGAGCAGCTGCCGGCGGCGCTGGCCCACTCGGGCAGCTGAGCCGGGCGGCCGTCGGACGCGCTATTCGTCGTCCTCGACGTACAGCGACTCGCGCGCCAGCTCGTCGCCGTTCTTGCTCCACAGCTTGATCTCGAGGAAGTCGGAGCGGTAGTTATCCGGCGCGATCAGCGTGAAGCGCTGGTCGCTCAGCTCGCACTGGTCGACGGCGAGGTTCGCCAGCTCGGCGGTCACGAGCGTGCCGCCGGCGATCATCGGAACCCCCCACACCAGCGTCATCTCGGCGCGGTTGCCGAGCTCGCCCCGCCAGCTGCCGATCACCTCGTCGTTGAGGTCGAGCTTCCAGTCAGGATTGCCCTCGGCCAGCTCCGAGGTGAAGTCGGCGCTGGCGGCGAAGTCCGAGGGGCCGCTCGATCCTTCGCTGAACGAGACGTAGCCGAACAGCTCGTAGCCCTGGTCGGTGCGCGCGACGGCCGGGACGTACGTGCGCCCTCCATACGTGCGGTCGGGAAACCAGGCGATCTCTCCGGGTTCGCCGATCTCCTCGTCCTCGGAGTCGATCTCTCGGCATGCCGCCAGGAAGTGTCCCTTCAGCGTCTCGGCCCAGCGGCCGTACGGAAGCCCCTCCTGTGGAGGCTCCGCGGCGAAGCTGATGACGAAGCGGTCGGTCGGCGGCATTGTCGCCGCGGGAGCCTACAGGCGAAGGCCCGGTCAGCTCACCGCGGCGAGCGCCGCCTGCAGCATTGCCGGGAATGTCTGTGCGACCAACGCCACGATCTGTTCGCGAGGGAGCCCGGCCTCGCGAGCCTCGTCGAGCACCGTCTCGCTGAAGGCGATGAACCCCTTGATCGCGATCCGGGCGGACGGCGGCGGGTCGGGCGTCCCGAAGTTGTTCCGCGACACGCCTTCGATCACGACGTCCTCGAAGCGGTCGATGATCTCCTGGAGCTCCGGGTCCTGGGCGGCGCGCCCCTGGCGGTGGATCCGCCACGCGTCCGTCGGGGTGCTGGCGTGGTGGATGAAACGCAGGAAGTTCGCGGCCATCCGCTCGGGCAGGGGAATCGACTCGTCGGTCACCCAGCCGTCGGTCAGCTCATGCCCGGCGCGCTCGGCGACCGCGACGAGGATGTCCGCTCGACCGCGGGGGAAGTAGTGATAGAGGAGGTTGCGCGTCACGTCCGCGCTGGCCGCGAGCTCGTCGAGCGAGAAGTTGGCCGCTCCGTGATCGGCGACGATCGGCATCGCCGCTTCGATCAGCTGCTCTCGGCGCGCACCGCGCGCGAGCCGTCGGGGCGGGCGGCGGGCGCTCTTGGGGGCCGAGGGAGTCATCCGAGGGAGTTATTTCCAAATCGTCAACTTGACAAACCGTAAACAAAGCATATACGATGCTGCGACCCGCGAGGGCCTGAGGGCTGCAGTTCGCGCGGACCCTGGATGGGACCGGATACCACGCCGGCAAGTGCCACGGAAGCGTGCTCGGCGTGTAGCAGGACTAGAGGCGGTCGCGGGAGCAGACACCGCGGCCGCCTCATATTTTTTGCGGCGGACTCAGTTGGGACGCGAGGAGCCGGTCATGTGGTTCCCAACCGCGAGACGAGCGGGTCCCATGACGAACTTCGCTGATTTACCAAGCGCATGGTGAAGTTCGTCAGCAAAGTTCGTCGCTGAACCAGCCGCGGGCGCTCGGGACCCATCCCAACTTAAGTCCGCACGCAATATTTTTCGCCAAGTGCCCGACCCGACGACATACAAGCGGTGCCGTAGGTCCGCGGCGCTCGCCGGGATCGCAGCCGTCTGCGCCGCGGTGATTGCCGCGCTCGCGTGGGGGTCGACGGCGGCTGCACGCGCGCCGGCGGCGCGCGCGAGCCTCAGCGAGGCGGCTGCGATGCGCGCCGGCCTCGACGCGTACGTCTACGGGATCCCGCTGATGGAGTTCCTCCGCCAGCAGCGTGAGCAGACGAGCGTCACCGTCCCCAACTCCGTCTCGGACGCACCGCTGAACCAGCTTGGCAATGCTCGCGTCCTGGCGGACGCCAGAGAGCAGGTGATCGTTCAGCCGAACAACGACACGCTCTACACGATGGGGCACGTCGATCTGGCATCGGGGCCGCTCGTGTTGCACGTACCGGCGGTCCCGGATCACCGCTACTTCTCGTTTGAGTTCCTGGACCCGTACACGAACGTGTTCGCGTACATCGGAACGCGCACCACCGGCAACGGCGGCGGCAACTTCGTGATCACCGGCCCGGGTTTCTCCGGACGCCTGCCGCGGGGCCTGCGGCGGATCCGCTCGCCGCACGACCTGGCGTGGCTCGTGGGCCGGACGCTCGTGTACGGCGCCGGCGACCTGACGGCGGTCCACAAGATCCAGGACGAATACCGGTTGATCCCGCTCGGCGGCTATGTCGCCCAGGGGCTTCGCTGGCGACCGCCGCGACCCAAACGGGTGGTTACCAAGATCCGTATCTTCCGCGAGCCCACGGGCGTGGCGTTCTTCGATCAGCTCGGAATGGCTCTTGCGCAGAATCCGCCTCCGCCTCGCGACGCCGCGATTCTCCGTGAGCTCCGCGGTATCGGGGTCGGGCCCGGCCGGCGCCCGTCAAAGAAGCGCCTGAGCGCGGCGATCCTGGCCGGGCTCAAGGCGGCGGGCGACGCCGGCCCCACGTACGTGAACGGCATCCGCCTGGCGCTCGCGGGCAAGAGCATCGTCGCGCACGACGGCTGGTTCGTGCCGCCCTCCGACACCGGCGACTACGGGACCGACTATCGCTTCCGGGCGGTCGTCGCGCTCAACGGGATCGCGGCGAACGCGCCGGCCGAGGCGATGTACATCATCGGCGCCGCCGACCCGAGCCACGCCCTCCTCAACGGGGCGCACGATTACATGATCCACTTCCCCGCGGGCCAGCTGCCTCCGGCGCGCTACTTCTGGTCGCTGACCGCGTACAACCAGCAGTTCTTCCTGGTCGCGAACCCGCTCAACCGCTACGAGCTGGGGAGCCACACCGCGGGGCTGAAGTACAACGCCGACGGCTCGCTCGACATCTACCTGCAGCACACGGGCCCGGCCGCGCACCAGTCCAACTGGCTGCCGACGCCGTCCGGAACGTTCGAGGTCACGCTGCGCCTGTACGGACCCAGGGCCAACGCCCTGCAGGGTCGCTACGTGTACCCGCCGATCGAGCGGATCGGCTGAGCCGCGCTCAGAACGCGCCGCGGCGGCTGAGCACCGCCGGGATCGTCTTCAGCAGGATCGAGAGGTCGAGCATGATCGACCAGCGCTCGAGGTAGAGGAAGTCGAGCCGGACGAGGTCGTCGAAATCGAGCTCGGCTCGGCCGGAGACCTGCCACAGCCCGGTGATCCCGGGCAGCACCAGATAGCGCTTCTTGTGCCAGTCCTCGAGCCGGTGGAAGTCCCGCATCGGCAGCGGCCGCGGACCCACGATCGACATCTCCCCGCGGACGACGTTTACCAGCTGCGGCAGCTCGTCCAGCGAATAGCGCCGCAGGAGACGGCCCACTCGCGTCAGCCGAGGGTCTTCACGGATCTTGAAGAGGGCGCCCGAGAGCTCGTTGAGCGGCTCCAGGTCGGCCTGCACCTGGTCGGCGTGCTCCCGCATCGTCCGGAACTTGAAGCAGTAGAACGGCCTGCCGGCCATCCCCGGCCGCACCGACCGGTAGATCACCGGACCCCGTGAGCTCAGCTTCACCGCACCGGCGATCGCCAGCAGCAGCGGCGAGAGCAGGACCAGGCCGACGTTTGCGACGACCAGATCGAAGGTCCGCTTGAGCGCGTAGTCGATCCCCTGAAAGACGGGCGGGCGCAGCTTGAACAGCGGCACGATCTGGCCCGGCACGAACTCCGCCCGGTCGATCAGGATCTCCATCGTCGACGGCGCGACCTGCACCGTGATCCCACGCTGGTGGCAGAGGTCGACGAGCTCGACCGCCTTGTCCTGCGGGAAGTCGGGATCGGCGATGATCACGTCCTGGATCCGCTCGGTCTCGAGCACCTTCGGCAGGTCGTCGATCTGGCCGAGCGATCGCAGGCCGTTCTGCGGGCGCGGTGCGAGCGAGATGTAGCCGGCGATCTCGACGCCCATCCGCGAGCGGCCCTCGAGCGCGTGCGCGACGGCCTCGATGTGCTTGCCCGAGCCGACGAGCAGCGCCCGTCGCTCGTAGCCGGCGAGCGCGAGCAGCCAGCCCGTCACGCGAAGGTGGATCTCCCGCAGCGTGGCGATGTACACCACGGCGAAGAACAGCGACCCGTAGAAGATGTAGTAGCTCGAGTAGTGCTCGCCGTTGGCGAGCGCGAACACGAGCGCGATGATCGTCACCTGGAACAGCGCGGTGGCGATTCGCGCCAGGCCGGGACGCCGCGGCCGGTCGGCATACAGGTCTCCGCGGGCGAACATCAGGACGGTGATCAGGTACGCGAACGCGAGCCAGTGGCGAGTCTCCTGCCAGGCGGCCGACGCGCTGAACTTACCGTTGACCGCGAGCTTCAGCGCGAGCGCCGTGAACAGGGCGCCGGCGACGCCGATGAAGTCGAGGATCAGAAGCGAGACGACGCGGGAAACGCGTCGCAGCGTCTCCAGCCGGAGCAGGAATGTGAGCGCGGCCGGACGCTTCCTGCGGACGTCTCGATGCGGCAGCAGCTCGAATCCGGGGGTGACGTCGGAGAGCTCCTCCTGTTCGGTCTCCGTGGTACCTGTCGGCTGGATCGTCACGTCGTGCTGGTACCCGTCATTAGCTTCCCCTACTGCATCGTGTAACGGTAGCTTGACAACTAAGTTGCGGAGTAGGGTGCTCCCTCATGCCCAATGGCGCGGCCGGCTTTGGGATTTTCCGGCCGCACGCGCCGGGCCGCGGACTAGTTAGGGGCGCCGACGAGCGCCTCGACGCCGGACTGCTCGATGGTCCGGCGTAGCCCTTCCCGAAGATCGACCTCGGGCTCCCATCCGAGGATCTCTCGCGCAAGCGTGATGTCGGGCTGGCGCACCTGGGGGTCATCGGTCGGGAGCGCCTCGTAGACGATCTCCGAGCGTGAGCCGGTGACCTCGATCACCGCCTTGGCGAGCTCGAGCAGCGTGAACTCGTTCGGGTTGCCGATGTTGACCGGGTTGTGATGGCCGGATTCGGCGAGCGCGATCAGCCCGCGGATCTCGTCCGCGACGTAACAGAACGAGCGGGTCTGGGAACCGTCGCCGAACACCGTGATCGGCCGGTCCTGGAGCGCCTGGCGCAGGAATGTCGGGATCGCCCGGCCGTCGTGGGGTCTCATTCGGGGGCCGTATGTATTTTTCGCCAATACACCGGTCCCAGCCCAGAAGTTCTCGAGCTCGGGAACCGAGAAGTCATAAACGAGATCGGTTGCCGGTACCTCGGCGATGTCTTTGACAGAGGCCCAGACGAGGTCGCCGGTCACCCGCGCATTGAGTCGCTGGCTGACGCCCTGATCCCATTCGAGTGGGCTCCATGGGCTGACGTTGCAGAGCGTCAGGTTCCAGAACGGATACGTCCGCTCGCTCTTCTGCTTGATCCGCGTCAGGTAGCGGCCTACCGTCGGAACTAGACCAAAGCGCGCAAATGCGACGATCAGATCGTCCTTGAGCTCCTCGGACACGGTGCTGAAGCTGTGCCGGATGCCCTCCTTGAACCGATCGCCGGAGTGCACTCCGTCGCCCTCGCGGTACCCCTCGATGAACCACTTCATGCGGCTGAGGGGGAGCCCGAGAATCCAGCCAGGAATCCGCTTGCGGTTGGTGCCGAAGCCGAGAAAGTCCATCAGCCGGAGGAGCAGCTTCGAGTGGATGAAGATCGCGCCGCCGCGTGAATCGTTCGCCGGCGCCCGCACCACATGGAGGCCAAACGCCCGCTCGATCACCGCCGTCGCGCGGTCGAGCACTTCGTCCTCGCACGAAATCGTCAGAAATGCGTTGCCGTTCTTCTCGTGCCATGACCCCTCAGCAACCCAGAGCCCCAACAACCAGAGGACCTCGTCACTGATCTCGATATGGAGGGGCATCGGGACGCTGCGGCCAGCGACCCGCATTCGAACCTTTGCTCCCTCAGGGATCTCGATCCCGAGTCGCCAGACGCACGGCAGTGGGATGCGATCACTCTGGCGCATCCGGATGATCTTCGTCCAGGCTCCGTTGCGCCAGTTCGGACCGGCATTGCGGCGCTGTGACACCAGGACCCCGAACAGGTCGAAGCGCTTCTCCCATGCCTGCTCGCCGAGTCCGGGCGCCTCAACCGTCAGGTCCCAGAGGTCGGCCTCGTGCCACCGCCAGACCTCGAGCATGCTGATCCAGCGGCGGTCGCGCTCTGGGACCTCAATGCGG
>DATKFF010000333.1:0-2999 GCA_035511595.1 Solirubrobacteraceae bacterium
GACGCCGCGTGCGTGTACGTCAACGCCTCGACCCGGTTCACCGACGGCGGCGAGTTCGGGATGGGCGCGGAGATCGGGAACTCGACCCAGAAGCTTCATGCCCGCGGCCCGATCGGGGTCCGGGAGCTGTGCACCTTCAAGTATCTGGTCGAGGGCGCCGGCCACGTCCGTCCGTGAGCTGCGCCGCCTGAAGCTGTGCGCATCGGGATCCTCGGCGGAACCTTCAATCCGCCACATCTTGGTCACTTGGTGTGCGCCCAGGAGGCGTATCTTCAGCTTGGCCTCGCCCGCGTGATGCTGATTCCTGCACGCATACCGCCTCACAAGCCGGTCGACGAGGAGCCCGGCGTGGAGCACCGGCTGGAGATGTGCCGGCTGGCGGTGGTCGGGGACGAGGAGCGCTTCGAGGTCTCGGACCTGGAGGCGCGCCGAGACGGACCGTCATACACGGTCGATACGCTTGATGAGCTGCACTCACGGATGCCAGATAGCGAGCTGTTCCTGATCGTCGGCGGAGACGTCGCGATCGGGTTTCCCAGCTGGCGCGAGCCCGAGCATGTGCTGTCGCTTGCGACGCTGGCGGTCGCCGAGCGACCGGGAACGGATGGTGCGGCGGTCGAACGGGCGATCGGGCAGCTCCGAGGCGGGGAGCGGGCAAGGTTCTTCGACATGCCAGAGATCGGGATCTCGTCGACGATGCTGCGCGACCGCGTCAGAGCCGGCGAGCCGACGAAGTACCTGATGCCGGATGCCGTGCGCGGCTATATCGACCAACACCAGCTGTATGGGGGTACACCAGATTGATGAAGCCTGAAGAGACCGTCATGACGCCTGAAGAGGTCGCCGCCGCAATCGCCGCGTACGCCTCGGATCGGAAAGCGCTCGACGTGGTGCAGATGGATCTCCGCAGGATGATCGGATATACGGACTACTTCGTGATCGCCAGTGGTCGCACGGATCGGCAGACGAAGGCGATTCACGACGCGGTCTACGCGGGGATGAAGTCCGAGCACGGACGGCTACCCCAGCGCGTCGAGGGGCTGCCGGACGGCCGCTGGATCCTGATGGACTACCTCGACGTGGTCGTGCACGTGTTCACCCCTGAGACGCGCGAGTACTACCGGCTCGAGCAGCTCTGGGGTGAGGCGCCCGCCCAAGCGGTGGGCGCGGGTTCCGCCTGATCTAGAGCACGCCAGGCCATGAGCCCCCACTTCACGGTGGTCTCGGCCGTACTGCTGTGCCTGCTCGGCTTCGGCGTGGGGGTGTTCGGGACGCTCGTCGGCGCGGGCGGCGGCTTCATCCTGACGCCCGTCCTGCTGCTCGTCTATCCGAACTCGAGTCCCGCGCTCGTCACCGCGATCAGCCTGGTCGTCGTGTTCTTCAACGCGGGCTCGGGATCGATCGCGTACGCGCGGCAGCGGCGGATCGACTACCGCTCGGGGGTCGTGTTCGCGCTCTGCACGCTTCCAGGGTCGGTGCTCGGCGTGATCGTCGCCGACCAGGTGTCCAGACCCGGGTTCGACGTGGTGATGGGGATCGTGCTGGTGGCGCTCGCGGCGTGGCTGCTCCGAGGGCATCCCGAGCCGCACGGACACGAGCATGGGAAGGGTGTGCCGCGGACGATGTATGACCGCGAGGGAAAGGAGTACCGGTACCGCGCGAACGTCAAGCTCGGAGCGGTTCTGAGCGTCGGGGTCGGGTTCCTGTCGAGCTTCCTGGGGATCGGCGGCGGGGTTGTTCACGTCCCGCTGCTGGTGACGCTGCTGGGCTTCCCGACGCACATCGCGACGGCCACTTCGCATTTCGTGCTGGCGATCATGGCGCTCGTCGCGACGATCACGCACATCGTCTCAGGGACGTTTCATCACCTGCTCGGCCTGCGCCGCGCGGCGGCGCTGTCGGTGGGGGTTGTCTTCGGGGCGCAGCTTGGCGCCAGGCTCTCGCAGCGGCTCAGTGGCCACGTCATCCATCGGCTGCTCGCCGGCGGCCTGCTCGTCCTGGGGGTCCGTCTGATCCTAAGCGTTGTCTTGTAAACGGCACTGGCGGCGGGCCGCGGCAGGCGGTACCGTCTCAGCGGATTTCAGGGGTTGGCGGTATCGGCCCCTCCCGGCTACGAGGAGAACGAGACCATGCCGTCAGCACCACAGCTTCTGCCCACGAAGATCCTCGAAGGCACGGCCCCGGGGCTGAGCTACAGGCTGGAGGGGGAGCTCGTCCCGGTCCTGCACATGGCGCTCGACGGCCAGGTGCCGGTGTACTTCGAGCATCACGTGCTGCTGTGGAAGTACCCGGAGCTCCAGATCGGGCTGCACCCGCTGAAGAAGGGACTCAAGCGCCGGGTGTTCGGCGGGATGCCGCTGCTGATGCTCGAGGCCCAGTCGCCCGGCGAGCTCGCGTTCAGCCGCGACGCGCCCGGGCACATCGCGGCGCTCCACCTGCCGCCGGGGCAGGGGATCGTCGTGCGTGAGCACCAGTTCCTGGCCGCGACCGGCGGGGTCGAGTACGACTACACGCGGCAGCAGGGGTTCGCGAACATGTTCTACGGCGGCGGCTTCTGGGTCGACCAGTTCTTCTCGGGCGACCGGGAGGGCGTGGTCTGGGTGCACGGCTACGGCAACGTGTTCGAGAAGCAGCTCGAGCCGGGCGAGACGATCGACATCGAGCCCGGCGGCTGGGTGTTCCGCGACCACTCGGTGCAGATGACGCAGGAGGTCTACGGCTTCAAGACCGGCTTGCTGAGCGGCGGGGGCAACCTGGTGTTCAACCGTTTCACCGGTCCCGGCCGCGTTGGCCTGCAGAGCGCGTACTTCCACCCGCCCGTCGCGGAGGGTGCCGGGGGCAACTCCCAGCGCGCGGGGAGTGGCGGGCTCGGGGACATCATCGGCGGCCTGCTGAACAACTAGTCGGGCGCCGGCTAACTCGACGAGAGGACCTACGGTGACCGACCTGACTCCGGCCCCGGGCTCGCCCTTCGCGCCGGGTTACCTGGCCGCCAATCC
>DATKFF010000334.1:0-5761 GCA_035511595.1 Solirubrobacteraceae bacterium
ACTACAACTTCCCGCCGTTCAGCGTCGGCGAGACCGGCCGCCTCGGCGGGCCCAAGCGGCGTGACATCGGCCACGGCGCGCTCGCCGAGCGGGCGCTCGTGCCGATGATCCCGACCCAAGACGAGTTCCCCTACACGATCAGGGTCGTGTCCGACATCCTCGAGTCCAACGGCTCCTCGTCGATGGCATCGGTATGCGGCTCGACGCTGTCGCTGATGGACGCGGGGGTGCCGATCAAGGCTCCCGTCGCCGGAATCGCGATGGGCCTGATCAAGGAGGGCGACGACTACATCATCCTCACCGACATCGCGGGCGTCGAGGACCACCTCGGCGACATGGACTTCAAGGTCGCCGGGACCCACGACGGGATCACCGCCCTGCAGATGGACATCAAGATCACCGGCGTGACCTTCGAGATCATGCGCGAGGCGCTCTCTCAGGCGAAGGTTGCCCGCGAGTTCATCCTCGGCGAGATGGCCAAGGTGATCGACCACCCGCGGGCCGAGCTCTCCAAGCATGCGCCGCGGATCTCCACGATCCAGATCGACCCCGAGAAGATCGGCCTGCTGATCGGCAAGGGCGGCGAGACGATTCGCGGCCTGCAGGAGGAGTTCGAGGCCCAGATCGACGTCAGCGAGGACGGCCAGGTGCTCGTCTATGCGGCTGACGGCGAGCGCGGCGACGCGCTGGTCGACCGGATCCGCTCGATGACCAAGGACGTCGAGGTTGGCGACGAGTTCTCCGGCAAGGTCGTCAAGACGACCGCGTTCGGCGCGTTCGTCGAGCTCTCCAAGGGCACCGATGGTCTGCTCCACATCTCCAACGTTGCGCCGGGCCGGCGTATCGAGTCGGTCGAGGAGGTCCTCAACCGCGGCGACGAGGTCGAGGTCCGCGTGGTCGAGGTCGACCGCGAGCGCGGCCGGATCGGCCTGCGGCTCGCCAGTGACCCCGAGGTCGCTGGTAAGACCGTGGAGGAGCTCGCGACGGTCGGCACCGGGGACGGCGGACCACGCCGTGAGCGCGGCGACCGCGGTGGTCGTAACGGCGGCCGGGACGGCCGGGACCGTGACCGCCCGCGCAGCGGCTCGCGCGACCGCGACCGAGATCGTGACCGCGACCGTGGACGGGTTCGCGACCGCGACCCGGAGCGGCCGCGTTCATAGTCGCGACGTGGACCAAGAGCACCGGCTGACGACGCTCGACTCGGGCGTCCGGATCGTGACGGAGGCGATGCCCTCCGTCCGATCCGTGTCGCTGGGGTTCTGGATCGCGACGGGGTCGCGGACCGAGTCAGACGAACAGGCGGGGCTCTCGCACCTGCTCGAGCACCTGCTGTTCAAGGGCACCTCCAGGTACAGCTCGGTCGAGATCGATCAGATTTTCGACCGCATGGGAGCCGAGCTGAACGCCGGCACCGGCAAGGAGACGACGTCGGTCTACGCCCGAGTGATCGACCAGCACCTGACTGAGGCCTTCGATGTGATGGCCGACATGGTGTTCCGTCCGTCGCTCACCGACATCGACTCCGAGCGGGCGGTGATCCTCGAAGAGATCGCGATGTACGAGGACGATCCGCAGGAGAAGGTGTTCGACGCGTTCGGCGAGGCCGTGTTCGGCGGCGACCCCCTGGGACGCGCGATCATCGGCCGGGCGCCGGTGATAAGGAATACGTCGCCCGAGCGGATCGTCGAGTTCCACCACTCCCGCTACGTCCCGGCGAACATCGTGATCGCCGCCGCCGGCGCGGTCGACCACGATGCGCTCGTCGCGCTGACGATGGAGCGCACGGGTGAAGTCGACGGCGGCGCGACGGGACCGGCGCAGCCCTCGACGCCGCACCTCGGCCCGGCCCGCAGGCGGTTCGAGCGCAAGGACACCGAGCAGTACCACGTGTGCGTGGGCGGCCCCGGGATCTCACGCCACGACGATCGGCGCTTTGCGCTGCGCGTGCTCGACACGATCTTCGGCGGCACCTCGTCCTCGCGGCTGTTCCAGGAGATCCGTGAAAAGCGCGGACTCGCTTACGCCGTCTACTCGTTCACGAGCGCCTACCACGACACCGGCCAGGTCGGTCTGTACCTGGGCACGCGGCCCGACAACCTGGGCGAGGCGCTTCAGGTCGTCGGCTCGGAGCTCGAGCGCCTGCGTGAGGACCCGGCCACCGCGGACGAGCTTGACCGCGCCAAGGAGAACCTCAAGGGTCGCGTGGTGCTGGCGCTCGAGTCGACCGGCGCGCGGATGAACCGGCTCGGATCAGAGGTGCTGGCCGACGCGCCGCTGCTGCCGCTCGACGAGGTCGTCGAGCGAATCGATGCGGTGACACGCGAGGATCTGGCCGCGCTTGTCCAGGAGCTGTGGGCGCCCGAGCGCCTCTCGGCCGCGGGGATCGGGCGTGAGGAGTCGACCTTTGAGGAGGCGCTGGCCGCGGTCGGGCCGGCGCTCGTGGAGAGCGCGTAGTGCCCAAGATTCGTGTCGCGGTCTCGGGGGCCGCGGGGCGGATGGGGGAGACGGCGTGCAGCGCCGTCGAAGCCGCCGACGACATGGAGCTGGTCGCGCGGGCCGACCCGGCGCTCGGCACCTCGGTGGCCGATGCCCTGGCGGCGGGGCCCGACGTGATGGTCGATTTCACGCTCCCGTCGACCGCCGTGGCGAACGCGCGCGCCGCGGTGGCGGCCGGCGTCCACGTGGTGGTTGGGACCACCGGGTTCGAGATCGATGAGCTGCGGGGCCTGTCGGGCGCCAACGTGTTCGTGGCGCCGAACTTCGCGATCGGGGCGGTGCTGATGATGCAGTTCGCCCAGCAGGCAGCCAGGCACATGGCCCGTGCCGAGATCATCGAGCTGCACCGTGAGGGCAAGCTGGACAAGCCGAGTGGGACTGCCGCCCGCACCGCCAAGCTGATGAGCGAGGCCGCACCCACGATCGGCGAGGTCCCGATCCACTCGGTCCGGCTCCCGGGCCTGGTCGCGCACCAGGAGGTGATCTTCGGGGACCTCGGCCAGACCCTGACGATCCGTCACGACTCGATCGACCGCGAGTCGTTCATGCCCGGTGTGCTGCTCGCGATCCGCCGTGTCGGCGGGCTGGCGGAGTCGCCGGTCGTCGGCCTGGAGAACCTCCTGTAGGCGTTTGTCAGCGACGCCGCGCTCGGCGCGCCGGCCCAGACGGCGACGGGCGGCGTCCCGGCTCCTGCGTGGGCATCGACTGCGTCGCGGGCGTCGGGTAGGGCGACTGCTGGACGCACTCCGGATGCTGGAGCGGGTTGTCGGGAAGCGCGGCCGGGAGCGCCGGAATCGAGAAGTCCGGTGCCGCGAAGTTGAACGCCTCGGTCAGGTCCCCGGTCGCCGCGCGTCGCCATGCCGAAAGGTTCGGCACGGGGACGCCGAAGCGGGTCTCCAGGAACCGCAGCAGCGAGGTGTGGTCGAACGTGTGCGACGGGTCAGGGCCCGTCGGGTCCGCGCGGGCCACGAAGCCGCCGCGGCTAAACGGCGAGATCACCAGCAACGGGACGCGGAAGCCGAGCCCGATCGGGTCCGAGGGGTTGCCTTTCAGGTACTCGCCGGCGGTCCCCGGCGGCGCGGTCGGCGGCGGCACGTGGTCGAAGAAGCCGCCGTTCTCGTCAAACGTGTAGAAGAGCGCGGTCCTGGCCCAGACCGCCGGGTTGGAGAACAGCGCCCGCAGCACGGTCGCGAGCGCGAACTGCCCGTCGTTGGGCGCGTCGGGTGGATGGTCGTCCTGGACGGCGCTGGCGTTGACCCACGAGACCGACGGCAGCGTCCCGGCGGCGACGTCGCGGACGAAGTCAGACGGGAACTGGGGCGCGAACGCGTTCGCCGCCAGCTCGGCCGCGAGCACCCTGTCGACCCCGGGGTTCTCCGGGTAGTACTGCTTGAACAGGACCAGCGGCTCCTCCTCGTCGTCGGAGTCCGGGTTGGCGTAGTACTTCCAGCTGACTCCCGACTTCGTCAGTAGCTCCGGGTAGGTGACCCAGCCGGGGTCGAGGATCCCCTGGGGCGCGCTCGTCGCCGCGATCGTGCTCGTCACGGGCCCGCCGTAGAGGCCGTCGGGATCGAGCATCCCGGTCATCGCGTAGAGCCTGTTGCCGGTCGTCGAGCCGAGCGCCGAGCAGTGGTAGGCGTCGCACAGCGTGAACGCATCCGCGACCGCGTAGTAGAACGGCAGGTCCGAGCGTTTGTAGTAGGACATGTAGGTGTGGTCGGCGTCGCCCGCGTGGGCCTCGCCCCAGTGGTTCATCGCCCCGCGGTTCCACGCCTGGTGCTGTGCTCCCCACGCGTGCGTGATGTCCTCGGTGCACTCCCCTCCGGCGGCGCTGTCGAGGTGGAACGGGAGCAGCTTGCCGACCGGCGCGGCGGTCTTGTTGGCCGGGTTGTCCTGCGCGAACACGCCGGAGATCGCGTGCGAGTCCGAGAAGCCGCGGACCGACGGATAGGTGCCGAAGTAGTGGTCGAACGAGCGGTTCTCCTGGATCATGATCACGACGTGCTCGATGTCGGTGACCCGACCGGGTGCCAGACGTGTGCGGGCGCTCGCGGCGCCCGCGCCGGCGGACAGGCCGAGGCCCGCCAGCGCGCCAGCCGCCAGCAGCTCGCGTCGAGAGATCCCTTGCCCGTCCACGCGGCGCTGACAGTACCGGCGCGCCTGGCTGCGGGTGTTACCAGCCCGCGAACGGCCTCAGCGGACGGGCGTCACGCGGTAGAGCGCGGCGCTGTGTCCCGCTACCCGAGCCCCGATCGCGCCGGCGGTGGTGGTGTCGGTGCCGGCCCATAGATCCTGTAGCTCGTAGGAGCGGGCGCGGGGCAGCCCGAGCTTCCGCGCAGTCGTTCCGATCCTCAGCGCGGCCGGCCCACGGTTGAGCAGCGCGACCGCTTGCGATCCGCCGGTCAGCGGCTTGACCCACACCTGTCCCGCGCCTGTCTCGGTGATCGGCCGGCCCTGCAGACCGAGCGGATCCTGGTCGACCGCGATCACCGCCGGGTTGGAGAGCATCCGCACGTTCTCCTCTGACAGCGTTCGCGGGTCGCTTCCGAGGATCAACGGGGCCGCGACGATCGCCCACATCGAAAGCTGCGCGCGTGCCTCCGCCGGAGTCATCCCGAGCCCGGGGCCGAGGTAGTCGGGGTCGTTCCAGTGCCCCGGCCCGGCGGCTGCCGGGCGCGCGGCGTCGTGGTCGAGGTTGCGCAGCACGTTGACGAACTCGATCTGCTTGGTGAAGCCGATGTCGGTGTCGGTGCGCCAGCTCTGCGCGATCCGGGGGGCCCAGCGGTAGTTGCTGTACGCCGAGTCCGCCAGCGAGGGCCGCGTGCCGTCGACCTGACCCGGCACCCAGAAGTTGTCGACGTTCAGGAGCATCTGCCGGTGGCTCGTATTGGCGGCCAGCGCTCGCGCGAACGCCGTGTACGCGGGCTGCGGCGCCAGGTGCGCCTGGCCCGCGCCGCAGAAGTCGACCTTGACGGCGTCGAACCCCCACGCCGCGAAGGCGTCGGCGTCCTGCTGGTAATGACCGAGCGATCCGACGCCTCGGCCGGAGCAGCCGCTGGCGCCGGCGTCCGTGTAGATCCCCGCCAGCAGGCCGTTTCGGTGCAGCCAGGCGGTCAGCCACCGCAGCCCGTGCGGCCACTGCCGGCGGTCGACGATCAGCTCGCCATGGCGGTCGCGCGCGCCGGTGGCCCAGCCGAAGTCGAGCCACACGATCCGGTAGCCGGCCTTCGCCAACCCGCGATCGATCAGCGACCGGGCGACG
>DATKFF010000335.1:0-2358 GCA_035511595.1 Solirubrobacteraceae bacterium
TGCGACCTGTGCGAAGAGCTCGCTGGACGGCTGCAAGGCGAAGTTGATGCCGGTGATCCCCGCCGCACGGAGGGCCTCTTCGTCGGCGACGTATAGCGTCGTTACCGCGGTACCGCCGGGTCTCACCAACGAGGCGAGCTCGGCAAAGTCGGCCGCGTCGCTGACCACGTCAATGAGAGCGTCGATTCCGTCTGGGTGCGCTTTTCGTACCGCGTCTGGCAGCAAGACCGCTGTGTGGTCGATCGTCTCGGCAGCTCCGTATGCGCGCATACGCTCCGCATCGGGGGCGCGGACATTTGCGATGACATTCGCCCCGGCGTTCGCCGCGAACTGAGTGGCGAACGAGCCAACGCCGCCGCCCGCGCCGGCGATTAGCACCGTCTTGTCAACGAGCGGCTGAAGCAAGGCGACTAACGCGGACCCAGTGCCACCCGCCGTCGGGAGGGCCGCCGCGACGACGTCATCGAGGCCACTTGGGACCCGCGCCAGCGGCGCATCCTCGGTAACGGCAACGTACTCGGCATACGTTCCCGCCGAGCCGAGCGGCGGGATCAGCAACTGGCCGAGCAGATCATCGCCGACGGCAAACCTCGACGTCCGTTCGCCTAGTTTCTCGACGATGCCTGCGCCGTCGGCACCCAGCACCATCGGGAAGACTGCTGGCATTGGCTTCCAAGCCCCAGCAGCGAGCGTGCGATCCATCGGGTTCATGCCGGCGGCCCGCAACTTGATCAGGAGCTGCCCTGGTCCCGGCGCCGGCGTCGGGATCTCCGCCACGGCGGGAGGGCCCCCATATTCATTGACCGTAACCGCCCGCATTGTGTTCTCCTTCGTGTTGGGATCGCTTGGTCGTTGACTGCCGGCTACAACTGCGTTTCGCTCAGGTGCTCAGGATCCCGGAGCCACTTCGACCCCGCGGCGGTTTGCCGCGGGCTCGCTTGTGTAGATCGTCTTCGCGATGCGCTCGGCGATCATGATGGTTGTGGGGTTGATGGCGACGGATGGGACTACGGGGATGATCGAGGCGTCGATGACGCGAAGCGCGTCGAGTGTGTTGACCGCGCCGTTTGAGTTCACGACCGCGTGCGGGTCTTGTGGTCCGCCCATCGGTGCGGTCGCGGTGGGGTGTCCGTAGGAAGCCAGGTTCGATGCGATCGCGTCCGCGAGTTGATCGTCGCCGACCGCGTCGCCGGGCAGGATCTCGAGCTCGAGGAACCGAGCGAGCGCCGGGTTGCGGGCGATCCGCCGGGCCAGCCTCACGCCCTCGAGCATCCGGCGCGCGTCGCGGTCCTCGGCCAGGAAATTGCAGTTGATCTCGGGCTGCTCGCGCGGATCGCGGCTGCGTAGCGTGACCGTTCCGCGCGAGTCGGGCTTGACGACCGCGACGCTGAGCGCGATCGCCCCGCCGGTCGGGCTGTATTCGGGAGGCATGAGGTGGGTCACGGCGATGTGGAGGTCGAGTTCGTCGCCGCGCGCTTCGCTTGACTGCATCCACAGCAACGCGCCGACCGCCGGCCGCATATCCAGGGCCGTTGGCTTGAGCGCATACGCGTTGTAGTAGAAGGGCTGGTCCTGGAGGTGCTGCCCGACGGGGAGATCCGCGACGACATCGATGCCGAGCTCCGCCAGGTCGGCGGCCGGACCCACCCCCGAGCGCAACAGGATCGCCGGGGTCGCGTATGACCCGGCCGAGAGGATCACCTGGCCCGCAGGGATCTCCGCACCGCTCGCCGTGAGCACGCCGACCGCCCGGCGACCGTCGAACCGAACGCGATCGACGAGCACATCACCCGAAATCTTGAGATTCGGTCGGTGGCGGACCTCGTCGGTCAAATACACCAGGCCCGTGTTCTGCCGCACCCCGTCAACGACGTTGACCGGGTACCCCCCGACGCCGCCCGGGTCCGGCCCGTTGAAATCCTCGACCCGGCGGAACCCCTCCGCCGCGGCCGCGTCGATGAACCCCCGCAACGAACTAGTCAGATCATCGTACCTCTCATGCCGAATCGGGAACGGTCCCGTGCGGCCGTGATCGGAGTCCTCGCCATCAGGCGTGTTCTCCATCTCCCGAAACGCCGCCTCGACGTCCTCGACCGTCCAATCCCCAAGACCACGGTCCCGCCAATCACGAATATCGCTCGGGCGCGCCCGCATCGCCACCGTCGCGTTATGCGCCGAGCAGCCACCCAACACCCTCGCCCGCGCAGCCGCGATCTCCGCAGACGCGTCGCCGCCGCGGGCGGTGAAGCCCCACTCATGCTCAGGATCAGCGGGCACGCGCGCCGGATCCCGCAGATCATCGGGATAGCCATCGACACCGTAGGCGACGCCCGCCTCGAGCAGCAGGACCGAGCGGGC
>DATKFF010000336.1:0-4265 GCA_035511595.1 Solirubrobacteraceae bacterium
GGAGGGCACCGCGGACAACAACTTCGGGACGATCTCCAACAACGTCGATCGGCGGACGATGGAGGAGATCGAGCTGCCAGCGTTCGCGGCGACGGTCCGCGCAGGCGTTGGATCCGTGATGTGCACGTCGGCGGAGCTCAACGACATATACGGATGCCAGAACCGCCAGTACCTGACCGGGGTGCTGCGCGGACAGCTCCACTTCACCGGCTGGGTCGTGTCCGACTGGCAGGCCGCGCAGTCGACGGCGCCGTCGGCGAACGGAGGAATGGACATGGAGATGCCCTCGCCGCAGTACTTCGGCCCGGCGCTCCAGAGCGCCGTGCAGCAGGGCAAGGTCTCGGTCGCGACCATCAACACGATGGTCCGCCGGATCCTGTTCACGATGTTCCGTCTCGGCCTGTTCGATCACGTCCCGAGCGAGGGCTCGCAGGCCTTCTCGGCAAACGCTTCGACACCGCAGAGCATCTCGATGGCGCAGCGGATCGCCGAGCAGGGCACCGTCTTGCTCAAGGACGAGCGCGGGGCGCTACCGCTCACCGGGCCGGGCAAGCGGATCGCGCTGATCGGGTCGCCGGCCGGACCTACCGGCGCGACGCTCGCCGAACAGGGATACGGGAGCGGCCACGTCCCCGAGCCCGGGTACCCGCCGAACGTGGTCTCGCCGCTGCAGGCGATCACCGCGCGCGCCGCCTCCGCCGGCGACGCGGTCAGCTACACCGACGGAAGCACCACGGGCGATGCG
Organism: Solirubrobacteraceae bacterium; assembly: GCA_035511595.1. GTDB lineage: Bacteria > Actinomycetota > Thermoleophilia > Solirubrobacterales > Solirubrobacteraceae > Palsa-465. Next base: position 746 of record DATKFF010000336.1, read on the forward strand.
GTGCTCGCCGCCAAGGCGGCCGACACCGCGGTGGTGTTCGTCAACGACGTCTCCAGCGAGGGCTATGACCGAACCGACCTCAACCCGCACGAGGGGACCTGCGACATCGTCACTCAGAACGGCTGTAGCTACAGCTCGGTCGATCAGGACGCGCTCGTCTCCGCCGTCGCAGCCGCCAACCCGAACACGGTCGTGGTGCTCCAGAACGGCGGCCCGCTGACGATGCCCTGGCTCGGCCAGGTGCGCGGCGTGGTCGAGAACTGGTACCCCGGCCAGGTCGACGGCGACGCGATCGCCCCGATCCTGTTCGGGGACTTCGACCCCTCCGGACACCTGCCCGAGACGTTCCCGAAGGCGCTCGCCGACGGGCCGCTTCGCGCGCCCCAGCAGTATCCCGGCGTGAACGGTCAGGTCGACCACTCGGAGGGGCTGCTGCTCGGCTACCGCTGGTACACCGCGAAGCGGATCGCGCCCCTGTTCCCGTTCGGGTTCGGGCTCTCGTACACGAGCTTCCGGTTCTCGAAGCTATCGGTCGCCTCGACGCGCTCCGGTGCGGTCGTGCGGTTCACGCTGGCGAACACCGGTCGGGTGTCCGGCGCGGACGTCGCGCAGGTGTACATCGGCGATCCGCCGGCGACGGGCGAGCCGCCGGAGCAGCTGGCCGGGTTTGCGCGCGTCGCGCTCGGAGCCGGCGGCAGAACGAAGGTCGCGATCCCGGTCGCGGAGCGGTCCTTCGCGTACTGGCGGACGGCCACGGGCCGCTGGACCGTCGCCCCAGGCTGCTACGCGGTGATGGTCGGGGACTCCTCGGCGAGCCTGCCGCTGCGCCACACGATCGCCCGTGGACGCGGTGGTCGCTGCCGCTCAGCGAAGCGCGGCTGAACGCGCTCAGCTCGCGGGCGTAGGCGCCGCCGGCCGCCCCGACTGCGCCACGCTCTCCCGCTCCCTCGCCTCCTCGCTTCGCGGGATCGCCTGGCTCGTGTCGGGGTCAAAGAAGTGGAGCCGTGCCGGGTCGAGCCTGAAACGCACCTGGCTCCCCATGGGGATCCTCGACCGCGTCTCGACGCGGGCGATGCCTTCGCCGACTCTCGTTAGCGCGCCCTCCGTGAGCCCTTCCGCGCCCTCGCCCCTGGTGCCCTTCACCTCGATCGGCTCGGCGTCGCTCGTGAAGTGGACGAGCAGCTCCGATCCGAGCGCCTCGACCACGCGGACCTCGCCCTCGAATGCCGATGCTCCGGGCTGCTCCGCGTCGTCTTCATGCCTGAACAGGGGCAGGTCCTCCGGCCTGATTCCCACAACCACCGACTTGCCGGCGTACGCGCGCAGGCCGGGTCGTTCGACGTGAAGCGAGGCGGGCAGGGCGATCCGCTGGGTCCCGACGAGCAGCGTGTTCGCGCCCTCGTCGACGGAGGCCTTGAACAGGTTCATCGCTGGCGAGCCCATGAAGCCGGCCACGAACAGGTTCTGCGGGTTGTCGTAGAGCTCCTGCGGGGCGTCGACCTGCTGCAGCTCACCCCCGTCGAGGACGGCCACCCGGTCGCCCATTGTCATCGCCTCGACCTGGTCGTGTGTGACGTACAGGGTCGCGACGCCCAGGTGACGCTGGATGCGCGCGACCTCGGCGCGCATCTGGACCCGGAGCTTCGCGTCGAGGTTCGACAGCGGCTCGTCCATCAGGAATACGCTCGGCTCACGCACCAGCGCGCGACCCATCGCGACGCGCTGGCGCTGGCCACCCGAGAGCTGGCCCGGCTTGCGGTCGATCCACTCGGTTAGACCGAGGAGGTCGACCGCTTCCTTCACCTTCTTGCGTATCTCGTCCTTCGGCACCTTCCTCAGCCGGAGCGCGAAGCCGATGTTCCCCGCGACGGTCATGTTGGGGTACAGCGCGTAGTTCTGGAAGACCATCGCGATGTCACGGTCCTTCTCGGGAACGTCGTTCATCACCCGGCCACCGATCAGCACGCGCCCGTCCGTGATCTCCTCGAGGCCGGCGACCATCCGCAGCGCCGTCGTCTTTCCGGATCCGGACGGACCGACCAGAACCATGAACTCACCGTCGGGCACGTCTAGGGTCAGGTCGTGGACCGCCTCGAAGCCGTTCGGGTAAACCTTTTTCACGTGTTCGAGGGTGACCTCTGCCATACCTCTCCTTTACTTGAGCGCCCCGAGTGACAGTCCGCGGACCAGCTGCTTCTGCGCGATCCATCCAGCCAGGATCACGGGTAGCGACGCGAGCGTCGCCGCCGCGGCGAGGGACGCCCAGTACTCGCCCTCGCTCTGCAGGAAGCTGACCATGAACACGGGCACGGTCGGACCCTTCGTCGTGGTCAGGAAATACGCGAAGAAGAACTCGTTCCAGGCGAAGATCACGACGATCAGCGCGGTCGCCGCGATCCCCGGGAGCGCGATTGGCATGATCACCCGCGTGAGCTCGTTCCATACGCCGGCTCCGTCGATCCGCGCGGCCTCGAGCATCTCCCTTGGGATCTCGAGCAGGAACGAGCGGATCATCCACACCGCGATCGGCAAGTTGAAGCCCGTGTACAGGATCACCAGTGCCCAGTCGTTGTCGAGCAGCCCGGTGTGCAGCGCGACGATGTAGATCGGAACGATCGCCGCGACATACGGGAGCAGCTTGGTGGCGATGAAGAAGAACAACGCGTCCCGCCAGCGTTCGATCGGGCGGATCGAGAGCGCGTAGGCGGCGGGGATCCCGAGGGCGAGCACGAGGACCAGCGTGGCGACGGTCACGAACACCGAGTGCAGGAACGGGTGACGCAGGCCGGCCGAGAACACCTGCGAGAACTCGGTGAAGGTCGGGTGGAAGATGAACGTCGGTGGCGTCGTGTAGGCCTTGCCCTCCGTCTTGAACGCGGTGAGCACCATGAAGAACACCGGGAAGAAGATGAGCAGCGCCAGGAGCCAGGTGAACACGCTCCAGAAAACACCGAGCGCCTTCTGGCGCACGCCGATGAACCGGTAGTGCCTGTCGATCCTGCTCGTGACGGCCGCGGTCGCCATCTCAGGCCATCGCCTCGTCGAACCGGAACAGGCCGGAAAGCAGGCGCAGCGTGAGGACGGCGATGATTTCCGTCCCGATCACCACGATCACGCCCGCGGCGGCGGCCTCGGAGACGTTGAACGCCTGGAACGCCTGCTGGTAGATGTAGAACGGGAGGTTGGTCGTCGCATTGCCACTTCCACCACCCCCTCCGGTGAGGATGAAGATCTCGCCGAAGGCCTGCACGATGTAGATCGAGCCGAGCAGCAGACCCAGCTCGATGTATCGACGAAGGTGGGGGAGCGTGATCGCCCTGAACGTCTGGAGGGCGTTGGCACCGTCGACCCGGGCGGCCTCGAGCGCTTCGAGCGACTCGCTCTGCAGGCCGGCCAGGACGATCAGCATCATGAACGGCGTCCATTCCCAGACGAGCACGAGAACGACCGATGGGAACGCGTACGTGCCGAGCCAGTTGGTGTGGTGAACTCCAAACGGTGACAGCGCCCAATCGAGTAC
>DATKFF010000337.1:0-6086 GCA_035511595.1 Solirubrobacteraceae bacterium
ACCGGGCGGCGGCTGGCGGCGACCGTCCCGAGCTCGGGGATCGTGACGGCGAAGTCGGACAGGAACTCCAGCAGGAACGCCTCGAACTCGTCGTCGGCGCGATCGATCTCGTCGATCAGCAGCACCACCGGCCCGTCGGTCTCGAGCGCGTCGAGCAGCGGGCGCCGCAGCAGGAAACGGCGTGAGAACAGCTCGCCCTCGTCGACCCCTCCCTCGGCCGCTCGCAGCGCCAGCAGCTGCCGCGGGTAGTCCCAGTCATAGACGGCGTGGTGCAGATCGATGCCTTCGTGGCACTGGAGCCTGATCAGCCGCGCGCCGGTGGACGCCGCGAGCGCGCGCGCCACCTCCGTCTTTCCGACTCCTGCCTCGCCCTCCAGCAGCAGCGGCTGCTGCAGCACGACCGCCAGGTGGACCGCGAGCGCCAGCGGCCGGTCGGCGAGGTAGCCCTCACCGGCGAGTGCGCTGCTCGCCCCGTCCACCGACTGGAGCTGCTGCTCGAACGTCACATACGAATCATGACAACCCGGAAGCCTCTTCCAACGCCCGCCGCGAGAGCACCCGCGCCAGATGACGCTTGTACTCGGCGCTCGCGTTGAGGTCGGCTGGCGGGTCGGTGCCCTCGGCCGCGTGCTCGGCCGCGGCGGCGATGTTCTCACGCGTCAGCGGTTGTCCGCGCAGGGCCGCCTCAACGGCGCCGGCGCGCAGCGGCACGGAGCCCATGTTCGTCATCCCGATGCGGACGTCCTCGCACACCCCGTCGTTCTGCTTGACGATCGCGCTGATCGCCACCATCGCCCAATCCTCGCTGCGGCGGTTGAACTTCTGGTAGCTGAAGCCCCAGCCGTCGAACGCCGGCACGCGGACCTCGGTCAGCACCTCGTCGGGTCCGACGGCGGTCTCCAGGTAGTCCTGGAACAGGTCGGCGGCCGCGATCGAGCGCTGACCGCCGGGCCCCTGCAGCGTGACCGACCCCTCGGCGATCAGCATGATCCCGGGAAGATCGGAGGCGGGGTCGCCGTGTGCGAGCGATCCGCCGATCGTCCCGAGGTTGCGGACCTGGGGGTCGGCGATCGTGCCCGCCGCCCGGGACAGGACGCCGAGCTCCGGCGAGCGCTCGAGCTCGACGTGCGGCGTGAGCGCGCCGATCCGCCAGCTCCCGTCTTCGCGCTGGATCCCGCCGAGACCCGGGACCTTGCGCAGGTCGACGAGCAGCGTCGGCGCGGCCAGGCGGAGCTTCATCAGCGGCAGCAGCGAGTGGCCGCCCGCAAGCAGCTTGGCGTCCTCGCCCCCGTCGGAGAGGGCCTTGATCGCACCGTCGAGCGTGTCGGGCGCGACGTAATCGAACTCGGCGGGAATCATGCTGCGACACCTCCCTTCGCTGACTGGATCGCCTCCCACACCCGTCTGGGTGTGAGCGGCATGTCGACCCACTCCACGCCCAGCGGGGCGAGCGCGTCGAGCACCGCCGCGGTTACGGCCGGCGTGGCGGCGATCGTCCCGGCTTCGCCGATGCCCTTGACGCCGAGCGAGTTGACCGGCGACGGCGTCACCGTCCGATCGGTCTCGAAGCTGGGCAGCTCCGCCGCGGTCGGCAGCGCGTAGTCGACGAACGTCCCGGTCACGAGCTGGCCCTCGGAGTCGTAGACGACCTGCTCGTAGAGCGCCTGTCCGATCGCGTGCGCGATGCCGCCGTGGATCTGGCCATCGATCAGCATCGGGTTGATCGCCGGGCCGCAGTCGTCAACGGCCACATAGCGAACCACCACCACCTTTCCGGTCTCCGCATCCACGTCGACCACGCACGCGTGCGCCCCGAACGGGAATACGAAGTTCTCCGGGTCGTAGATGTGCGTCTCCTCCAACCCGAGCTCGATGTCGGTCGGGAGCTCCTGGGGCGGGATGTGCGCCGCGCCCGAGATCTCCGCGAGCGTCTTGAACTTGTCCGGGGAGCCCCGGACCTGGTACTTGCCGTCGACGAGCTCGACGTCTTCCGGCGCGGCCTCCAGCAATGCTGCGCAGATCCGCTTGGCCTTGTCCTGGACCTTCTCCGCGGCGCGCGCGACCGCCTCGCCGCCGACCGCCAATGAGCGTGAGCCGTAGGTGTCCCATCCCCACGGTCCCTGGTCGGTGTCGCCGTGGATCACCTCGACCTGCTGCGGATCGATCCCCAGCCGATCGGCCGCGATCTGGGCAAAGCTCGTGTCAAGGCCCTGCCCGTGCGGAGAGGTGCCGGTGAACACGGTCGCCGTCCCGGTCGGGTGCACGCGCACCATCGCCGATTCCCAGAACGCGGCCTGCAGCCCCACGCCCTGGGGACCGACCGCGCGTGAGGGCGCCAGCCCGCAGACCTCGACCCACGTCGAAAACCCGACCCCGCGGTGGACGCCCCGCTCGCGCAGCTCGGCCTGCTCACGCCTGAACGCGTCCAGATCGAACCGCTCGAGCAGCCGGTCGAGCGTCCCGTCGTAGTCCCCGGAGTCGTAGCTGATGCCGAGCGGGGTGGTGTACGGGAACTCGTCCTTGCCGACGAAGTTCTTGCGGCGCAGCTCGAGCGGGTCCATCTCCAGCGCGGCCGCGAGCTTGTCCATCGCCAGCTCGATCCAGTAGGTCGCCTCGGGCCGCCCGGCGCCGCGGATCGCGTCGGTGCAGAACTTGTTCGTGAACACGCCCTCGAAGGCCAGGTCGATCGCGGGGAACTTGTAGCACCCGCCCATCACCGGGAAGCCGAGCTCGGGGATGAACGGCGTCAGCAGCAGCTGGTAGGCGCCGAGGTCGGCGATGATCCGCGCGCGGCAGCCCGTCAGCGTTCCGTCGCGCTTGGCCCCCAGCGTGACGTAGTTGATCTGGTCACGTCCGTGGTGCGCGGCGATCATGTTCTCCGACCGCGACTCGATCCACTTCACCGGCCGCCCCAGTCTCCTTGCGAGCGCCAGGACGAGCGCCTCCTCGCCGTACACCTGGAGCTTTGAGCCGAACCCACCGCCGACGTCGGGCGCGATGATCCGCAGCCGGTCCTCCGGGATGCCCACGACCAGCGACAGCACGAACCGCGCGATGTGAGGAATCTGGGTCGAGGAGTACACCGTGAAGTTGTCCGCGTGCGGATCGACGAGCACACCCCGGGGCTCCATCGCGGCGCCCGCGGTGCGGTGGTTGACCAAGCGCTGCTCGATCACCACGTCGGCCTCGGCGAGTGCGGCGTCGATGTCGCCGCCGGCGAGCTTGAACTCGTGGGTCCTATTGGTGCCGAACTGCTCCCAGACGAGCGGCGCGCCGTCCTCGAGCGCCTTCTCGGGGTCAACGACGACCGGCAGCGATTCGTACTCGACCAGGACCTGCTCTGCTGCGTCCGAAACCGAGTAGCGATCGGTCCCGACGACGACCGCCACCGGGTCTCCGACGCACTTGACCTCACCGCGCTTGAGCGGCCAGTTCTCGGGCGTGTTGATCTCGACCCCGGGCGGGGCCCACACCATCGGCATCGGCCCCGCGAAGTCCCCGGCGAGATCGTCGGCGGTAAAGACCGCGACGACGTCGTCGCGCGCGGCCGCGCCCGACGTGTCGATCGAGGTGATTCGCGCGTGCGCCTCGGGCGAGCGCACCAGCGCCATCCACAGCGTCCCGGGAACCGAGATGTCGTCGATGTAGCGCCCGCGGCCGGTGATCATTCGCGGGTCCTCCTTGCGGCGGAGCGCCTGCCCGACGTGCTTGGCGCCGTTGGTCGCGGTCGCGCTCACGCCGTCACCCCCTCCTGCTCGGATGCGGTCGCCGGGATCGAAGCCCCCTTCACCTTGGCGGCGTCCAGCACCGCCCTGACGATGTTGTGGTAGCCGGTGCACCGGCAGAGGTTCCCCTCGAGCCCGTGGCGAACCTCCTCCTCGGTCGGGTTCGGGTTGTCGGCCAGCAGCCCGGCGGCCGCCATGATCATCCCGGGAGTGCAGTAGCCGCATTGGAGGCCGTGGTCGTTCCAGAACGCCTCCTGCAGGGGGTGCAGCTCACCGTCGCGCGCCATCCCCTCGATGGTGGTGATCTCGGCGCCGTCGGCCTGCACGGCCAGCACCGTGCACGACTTCACCGCGCGGCCGTTGAGATGGACGGTGCACGCGCCACAGTTGGACGTGTCACAGCCGACGTGCGTGCCGGTCAAGCCGAGCTTGTCGCGCAGCGCGTGCACGAGCAGGAGCCGCGGCTCCACCTCGAGCTCGTACTCCTCGCCGTTGACCCGAACGCGAACCGAAACGAGTGTGCTCATCCCTCATCCTCCGAATCCTCGCGCCGAAAGTGGTACTGCGTGGCCCACCTGGCGACCTTACTCCTCCGCCCCGAGCGTGTGAAGGGCGCCGCTCAGCGAACGGAGAGCGTGGCCGCGTTGGCGCGACCGACCGGCACCGCTCGATCGGGAGCGCGTCGCAGCGCGGCCATTCCCGCGAGCGCGACCAGGATGCACGTGACCGCTCCGATCCCGAGCCCGGCGCGCGCCCCGAGCATCGCCATCGCGACGCCGATGGTCGGTCCGCCGATCGGCGTCGAGCCCTGGAACGCGACGAACCACAGCGCCATCACCCTGCCCCGCATCGAGGGTGCCGCGTTCAGCTGGAGCGTCGAGTTGGCGGTCGACATGAACGAGATGCTCGCGGACCCCGCGAGCGCCAGCGCCGCGAGCTCGAGCCCCAGGCTCGGCGCGAGCGCCGCCAGGGCGACCGCGACGCCGAAGACCCACGCGGAGGCCACCAGCGGCCGCAGACCCGTCTTCCCGCGCGCCGCCACGAGCAGACCCCCGGCCACGGCTCCGACGCCCATCGCGCCGGTCATCAATCCAAATCCCGTCGCGCCGACGTGCAGGCCTCGGCTCGCCATCACCGGCAGCGACACCTGGAACTCGTAGGTCAGGCACCCGACGGCGGCCATCATCAGCAGCGGGACCGCCAGCGCTGGCGTGCTGCGGACGTAGCGGAACCCCTCGCGCAGCTGGCCGCGGGCACGCGGCGCCGGCGGACTGGGGCGCAGCGCCGAGAGGTCCATCGTCATCAGCGACGCGACGACGGCCACGAAGCTGGCCGCGTTGACGAGGAAGCTGACGCCGTCCCCGACGGTCGCGATCAGGATTCCAGCGACGGCCGGGCCGATCGCCCTGGCGACGTTCACGAGCACCGAGTTGAGGCTGACCGCGTTTCGCAGGTGCTCGGGGCCGACGAGCTCGAGCATGAACGACTGCCGGGAGGGATTCTCGAACGCGTTGTTGACGCCGAGGATCACGGCCAGCAACCCGATCTCCCAGACGCGGACCACGCCGGTCACGGTCAGCAGACCGAGCGTCAGCGCCTGGACACCCATCGCGCTCTGCAGCGCGACCATCATCTTGCGCTTGTCGACGCGGTCGGCGATCACGCCGCCGTAGGGCGCCAGCAGCAGCACCGGAAGCGTCTGCAGCGCGATCACGAGGCCGAGCGCCGTGCTGGAGTGCGTCAGGGTGAGCACAAGCCACGCCTGCGCCGTCATCTGCATCCAGGTGCCGGTCAGCGAGATCGCCTGGCCGCCGAAGTAGCGGCGGTAGTTCGGGACCGAGAGAGCGGCGAAGGTGGTGCGGCCGACGCGCAGCACGCGCGTCAAGGTCGCCGCTCCTTCAGCTCCTGGCCCAGCGCCTCCAGGGCGGGCAGAGCCCGCTCGATCCGTCGGCAGTCATCTTCGGTCAGCCCGCTCAGCGCGGTGTTGATCGCGTCGGTCCGCTCGCGTCGCATCCGCTCGGCGAGCTTGTGCCCCTTGGGGGTGACCGAGACCCACGCCGCGCGGCGATCGCCCTCGTCGCTCGAGCGCAACAGCAGTCCGTCCTGGACCATCCCCGCGACCACCCGGGAGAGCATCGTCGGGTTGACGCCTTCCGAGGAAGCCAGCTCCGACAGCCGCAGCGGACTGTTGCGATCGGCGTTCAGCAGCACCGAGATTCCCGTCGGCGCCAGACCAGCCGCCCTGCCGGCCGCCGTCGTGCGCAGCTGCCGGGAGAGCCGGCCGATCGCAGCGCGCAGGCGCGTCGCGGTTTCGGTGTCGAGCGCTGGAGCTATGGCTGGTATGGCGAACTCTTCCTAATA
>DATKFF010000338.1:0-5528 GCA_035511595.1 Solirubrobacteraceae bacterium
GACGGGCATCCGGCCGCCGCGGCCCCTGCGCATCACGCGCAGGCTGCCGACCGACGGGGAGACCCGCTCGGCGACATCGACGACCACCCGCGAGTAGGCGTCGAGTGCCGCGTCGTCGCTGGTCGTCGGTTCGTCGTGTTCGTGTTCAAGGGTTGTGCTCATCTCTCAGTGCGTCTTTCTTGCGTGTGTTCCTAGAAGGTGACCGTGACGCCGCGCTCGTCGGCGCCGCGGACGATCGTCAGGTCGAGCGTGCCGGCGCTCCGTGCGGCGTCGAGCGCCTCGTACAGTCCGTCGAGCCGCGCGAGCTCGTTGCCGGCGGCGGCGACGATCAGGTCGCCACGCTCGAGTCCGGCGCGATCGGCGGCGCTGCCCTCCTCGACCGCGCGCACCAGCACGCCGTCACGCTCGGGCAGTCCGACCGCCCGGCGCAGCTTGCGCGCCACCCGGGGCGGCGCGATCGCGACGCCGAGGCGGACCGACTTCGGGCGCTCGCCGCGGCCGAGGGCCTCGACGCGCTCCTTGACGCTCGCATCGGCGGGCACGGCCAGGATCAGGCCGCCGTCGACGCGGACGCTGTTAATCCCCAGCAGGTTCCCGGCCGTGTCGACCAGCGGTCCGCCCGAGGAGCCTCGCGGCAGCGGCGCCGTGTGCTCGATCGCGCCGGGGATCCGGCGCCCGCGCGGCCCGCGGAAGCTGCGCGCCGCGGAGGACACAAAGCCGGGGGTGACGCGGAGGCCGCGGCCGCCCGGGTTGGCGAGCGCCAGCACGGCGCGGCCGATCGGCACCTCGGTGCCCTCGGGCGCCCACTGGACGGGCTCGACGTCGCCCGTGTCCACCTCGATCACGGCCAGGTCGAGGTCGCTGTCGGAGGCGGCGACATGCCCGCTCTCCCGGCGACCGTCGGCGAACGTGACCGTCGTCTCGTCATGACGGAGGTTGTGGGCATTGGTGAGCACGCGCCCGGACGCGAACACCACGCCCGACCCGACTCCCCAGCCCCGGCCGATTCCGACGACAGCCGGACCGGTGCGCCCGACCGCCTCGGTGACCGAGCTCTCAAGTTCTGAAATCAAAGACATCTGCTCTTCACTTTCTGCTTGCGGTTTCTCCCGCTTGGTAGTTACTTGCTAATTGCAAGTCGCTATCGTAACACGTCGTGTCTACCCGTACGATCAGCACTGAGATGACGGAGGGCGACCCTCAGATCCCGGGCGGCGACCAGGGCCTCGGGCAAGAAGAAGAATCCTCGCCCCACGCCGCGCTCGCCGACGCCCTGTCGGCAGTCGGCGACCGCTGGACGCTGCTGGTCGTGGCCGCGTTACTCGACGGCCCGAAACGCTTCGGCGAGCTGCAGCAGGATCTGCCGGGAATCGCGGCCAACGTCCTCACGCAGCGGCTGCGCCAGCTCGAGCGCAACGCGCTCGTGGTCGCGAGCCCGTACTCCGAGCGTCCGCCCCGCTTCGTGTACGAGCTGAGCGCCGCCGGCCTCGAGCTCGCCGGCGTGCTGCGGCTGCTCGCCGGATGGGGCGCCCGCAACTCGGGCGAGGCCACCGCCCCGCGCCACTCCGTCTGCGGAACGCCGATGGAGGCGCGCTGGTGGTGTCCGACCTGCGAGCAGCCGGTCGGAGACGAGGAGAGCGAGGAGCTCCACTTCGCGTAGACGCGCGCGCGAGGGACGCGGAGCCCGTCGCGCGCTGGACTGGGCGTGGGGGGACCCATACACTCCAGCGCCGGGCTAACCACACGGAGGTGGAGATGGACTGGGGGCGACCCAAACGGGGGGCGGCCGGACTCGCATCGATCTTGGCGCTCGCGTTCCTGGGTGCGCTCACGAGTAGCGCTGCGGCCGCAAGCCTGACGACGGATTGCGCCGGGCTCCAAGCGGCTCTCGATCAGGCCCAGACCGGCGACACGATCATGCTGAACCAGCTGTGCACCGCTTCCAACTCGGGCGGTTCCGGCGGCTCCTTCTCGCTCAGCAACGGGCCCAGCGACTCGCGCTCGTACACGCTCACCGGGCAGCCCGGGTCGGGCGCCGGCTTCGACGGCACCGGCGTGGGCGATCGGATGCTGTCGGCCACCGCCGGCGGCTCTCCCACGCCGACGATGACGGTGAGCAACCTCGTCTTCATGAACGGCGCCAGCCCCGGCGGCGGCGGGGCGATCGCGTTCCAGGGCGACTACACCGTCACGCTATCTGGCGACACTTTCACGAGCAACCAGGCGCTGGGCGGCTCATCCGGCGGCGCCGTCGACGTCGAGACGGACGCCTCATCCGCCGCGGTCACCCTGAGCAACGACAGCTTCGCGAGCAACCTGGCCAGCGGGGGTGGCGGGGGTGGCGGGGGTGGCGCGGGTGGCGCGGTCAACGTCGTCGCGACCAGCGCGTCCGCCACGTTCACGCTCGACGGCGACACGTTCGCGAACAACGCGACCGCGGGCGGCACGTCGGGGGGCGCCGTCGAGCTCTTGGGCGGTGGCGCCGGCGGACAGCTGACCGTCAGGAACTCGAGCTTCCGCGGCAACACCGCGCAGCTCAGCGGCGGCGGGCTGGACGTATTCACCGATGGCCTGCCCGTGACGATGACCCGAAACGTGTTCGCCAACAACAGTCTCGACGGCTGCGGCTCCACCTGCGAGCTCGATGGTGGCGCAGTGTCGATCCTCAACTTCGCCGCCGGCGCTCAGGTCACGCAGGCCCAGAACACGTTCACGGGCAACGGCATCTCCGGCGGCCTCGGCGACGTGAACGGCGGAGGCGAGTCGGTCCTCGACGGAACGGTCAACTCCACGAACGACGTATTCACCGGCAACTCACTTCAGGCGCCGGTCAGCGGCCATGTCGCTGAGGGGTCGGCGCTCGGCATCGAAAACGACTGCGGCGCTTCCAATCCTCAGGACGTGGCGCTCAACTTGGCGGTGGCTGGGAACTCGATCGCCGGCGGCGGAAGCCCGGCAAGCGCCAACGGTGCCCTGTCGATCAGCTGCGCGGCCGGAAGCGGAACGAGCACGTCAAACCGCCTCGAGCTCCAGGACGCCACGATTTCAGGCAACCGCGGCGGCGGCGGTACGGCGGGAATCTGGGGAGAGCCGGGCGATCAGCTCACGGTCCAGAACTCGATCGTCGCAGGCGACTCGAGCGGGGCCGAGCTGACCGGGTTCGGCGGCACCGGCGGCTCGGTGGCCGCCAGCTACAGCGACCTCTGCAACGGGGCATCCCCGTTCACCGGGACCGGGAACATCTGCGCCGATCCGGCGCTGGCGGAGGCGTCCTCGGGCGACGTCCACGAGACCTACTCGAGCCCCACGGTCGACGCCGGTTCCAACGCGCTCGTGCCGAGCACAGCGACGACCGACGTCTATGGCGCCAATCGCATCCAGCCGCGACTGGCCGGCCGAACGGCGATCGTCGACATGGGCGCGGCCGAGTTCCCGACGATCGCGGCGCCGAGTGCCTCGATCACGGTTCCGGCGAACGGGGCGACGTACGCGGTCGGCCAGTCGGTCTCCTCCAGCTTCAGCTGCAACGACGCGACGGGAGCGCCCGGCATCTCCTCGTGCCTCGACCAGGACGGCCACGCGTCGGGCGGAACGCTGAACACCTCGACCCTCGGGGCGCACACCTTCACGGTGAGCGCCACGAGCGGCGACGGGCTCGCGACGACGACCAGCGTCGCGTACACGGTCGCGGCGGCGACGCGGCCGGCGCCGACCGTGTCGACCTTGACCCCGGCGCCAGGCGCCCGCTACCCGTTCGGCCAGCGGGTCCCAGCCCGCTTCAGCTGCCAGGAGGCCACGGGCGGCCCAGGCATTGCCTCCTGCCTCGGCACCGTCAAAAACGGCTCGCCGATCAACACCTCCGCGCCCGGCGCACACACCTTCACGGTCACAGCCACGAGCTCGGACGGCCAGATCACGGCGCGCTCCGTCAGATACACCGTGCTGGCGCCCAGCAACCGGCTGGTGATCATGCAGCCCAACCCGCACTCCGACGGCACGTTCATCGTGACCGTCAGGGTCATGCACCCCGGGGCGGTGGACGTCCTCGTGACGGCGTGGGACGACAACGTCGCGAGGCTCGCCGCGATCGAGCCCGCCGCGGTGCTGCTGCGGCCGGCGCCCCGGCGGTTCGTCTTCGCCAGGGCGCACGCGATCGCACGGCGTGCGGGAACGATGCGGATCACGGTCAGGCCCAACGCGCGCGGGCGGTTGCTGGTGGCGAATCACCGCTACCGAGTGACGCTCCGGCTGTGGGTGACGTACACGCCGGCCGGCGGAAGCGCGCGCAGCGTCGGGTATTACGGCCTGCACCTTCCCTAGCTGGTACCGCCTATTCCCCAGACAGGGAAGAATTCGCCGCATGCTGCGCCTGCTGGGGCTTGTGATCTCGATCGGGCTGGCCGACTCGATCAACCCGTCGACGATCGCGCCCGCCCTGTACCTGGCGACTGGAAAGGAGAACCCGCGGAGCCAGGTGGCGCAGTTCACCGTGTCGGTGTTCGTCGTGTATCTAGCCGGCGGCGCGCTGATCGCGATCGGCCCGGGCCAGCTGCTGCGCACCGCGTTCGACCTGGACGTGCAGCAAACGATCAGGCACGTCGCCGAGATAGTGGCCGGCGTCGTGCTGCTCATCTCTGCCGAGCTCGTTTGGCGGCGGCGGGGACGGCTGCTCCACCGCGGCATCCCAGGGGCGGACCCGAAGCGCAGGTCGAGCGCGTGGCTCGGCGCCACGATCACCGCCGTCGAGCTGCCGACGGCGTTCCCCTACTTCGCCGCGATCGCGGCGATTCTCGGCTCCGGAGCCGGTCCGATCAGGCAGCTGGTGCTGCTCGTCGTGTTCAACGTCTGCTTCGTGCTGCCGCTGATCGCGATCGTCGCGACGCTGACGTTCGCGGGTGAGAGCTCGGAGCGGATCCTGGCGACCTGGCGGGACTTCCTGAACCGTCGCTGGCCGCAGCTGCTGGCCGCCCTGCTGGTGATCATCGGCATCGTCGGGATCGTGTTCGGGGCCACGGGGCTCGCGGCGCAGGGCAGTGGCCGGGTGGGTCACTTCTTCCGGCACATCAGGAAGATCTTCCACCTGCACCCGTGACAGGCGCGGGGCGCTAGTCCGAGGCGCCGGCGGCGCGGGCGCCGCGCACCATGCGCCGCATCCCCGCCAGCCAGCGCTCGTTGTCGCCGCCCTTGAACGCCATGTATTTGGCGACCTGCGGGTGCGGGAAGATCAGGAAGCGCTCGTCGCGGATCCCGGCGACCACGGCCTCGGCGACATCGGCGGGCTCGATCAGCTCGTCCTGCATCAGCGCGGCGCCGCCGACGTTCTCGCCAAGCGCCTCCTCCAACATCGGCGTGCGCACCCCGAGCGGGCACACGCACGAGACCTTGACCCCGGAGTCGGCGTACATGATCGCCATCCACTCGGCGAACGCGACCGCCGCGTGCTTGGTGACGGAGTAGATCTGGGCTGAGACCTGCGTCAGCACCCCGGCGGCGGAGGCGGTGCTGACGAGGTAGCCGTCGCCGCGCTC
>DATKFF010000339.1:0-3034 GCA_035511595.1 Solirubrobacteraceae bacterium
GCCCACGGGCAAAGCCGGCGTGTTCGACAACCTGGTCGAACACAACTCCTCGACCGACAACGGCGTGCTGGGCCAGGGAGCCGGCGTCCTGATGGGCGGCGGCGGACCGTACACCGGCGTCTACGGGAACCGGATCATCGGCAACTACGCGGCCGGCAATGGCCTTGCCGGAATCACGATCCACCAGCATCTGGTGGCCGACCTGAACGGCAACGTGATCGAACACAACGTGCTCGGCAAGAACAACCTCGACGGCGACTTCGACTTCAAAGCCGCCGCCGCGACCGAAACCACCGGGATCCTGGTCGCCTCGGGCGAACCGCCGACGGGGCTGCCGCCGTTCCTGGTGCCGGGGCCGCTCAAGGGCACGGTCATCCGCAACAACTGGATCGGCTTCAACAAGGTCGGGATCTGGACGCTCAACGTTGATCCCGCTACGACGACGATCGCCGGCAACGTCTTCGGTCCCGAAGTCACGACGCCCGTCAGCAGCCACTGAGGGCGGCGCCTGCCGAGCCACCGCCGCGGATCACTCGCGGCGGCGGCTCGGCGCACATCTCGCCGGGCGCGTTCGCCGCGGTGACGGAGGCAGGTAGCGACTACGGGCGCGGCGGCGAGTGTGCGCTGATCTCTGCGAGCAGGGCGTCGACGACGCGCGGATCGAGTTGGGAGTCGGCAATGCGCCGCAGCTCTTCCGCCGCCTCGGCGGACGTACGTGCCGGCCGGTACGGACGGTCCGTGACGATCGCGTCGTAGGTATCGCAGGCGGCGATGATGCGCGCAGCGAGCGGGATCCGCTCGCCGGAGAGACCGTCCGGGTAGCCGCCGCCGTCCCAGCGCTCGTGACTCGCGCGGACCGCAGGTGCGAGATGAGCGAAACCGGGAATGGCTGCGACGAGCTTGCCGCCGGCCGCGGCGTGGCCCCGCATGACCACCCACTCATCCTCGTCGAGTGGGCCCGGCTTGAGCAGGATCTCGCTCGGCACCGCGACCTTGCCGACGTCGTGAAGCAATGCGGCGTAGTACGCGTCATTCGCGCTCGTCGCATCCATTCCCAGTCGCAGGGCGACGTGGCGAGTGAGCTCGGCGACGTGCTGCTCGTGCGAGGCCGTGTAGTCGTCCTTTGCCTCGACCGTGCTCATCAGAGCAGTGAGCGTCGTCGTGAACGTCTGCTGGAGGTCGGCGACGAGCCTCGCGCGATGAATGGACGAGCCGAGGCTGGCGGCGATCGCCTCCACGAGCACAGCGTCGGCCTCGCTGAACGCGTCGGAGTCAGGCGCCTCGATGTTCAGCACGCCCCATACGCGGCCGTCGACGAGGATCGGCGCGCTGAGCTCCGAACGCGGATCCGTGCTCGCGTCGCGCTGGATGTAGTCCGGGTCCAGCCGGGTGTCCGCCACGAGCGCGCTGGTGCCGCTGCGAGCGACACGACCGTTGACGCCCTCGTGGAGCGACTGCTCGACGAGCAGGAACTCGGTCATGACCTCGGCCAGCGCGCCACTCCCGGCAACGAGACGCAGGGTCGCGTCGGCATCCAACCGCTGGATCGCCACGAGATAGAAGGCGAACGTCTCGTGCAGCTCGTCGACGAGCAGTTGCACCATCTCGTCGATGTCGTTCGTCAGGGCCAGGCGAGCCATCAAGCGCGCGGCCAAGCGGAGCTGCACCCGGAGGCTTGCGAGCTCGCCGGCGCTCGCCATCTGACGGGCACGGTCGTTGGCGCGGTGGTGGCGCAGCGCCTCGGCTCTCCGCTCGCGCTCGCGCGCACCCGCGGTCCCCCGTGGCGTCGACCTCGGCGTGGTGGCGGCCGTTCGTGACATGTCGGACTCAAGATCGGCTGAGCGCACGCGCCGCTTGACCCCGGCTGGACACCTTCGGCTCCTGCCGGCACACCCGAATCGGGGCCTTGGCCGCCCGGACATCGCCGGCGACTGTGGGGCCGACGACGGCATCCCGCCCGGAGCCCGTGGCACGCGAGATCGCCGACGCGGCCACGACGAGCAAACAAAGGCCCCGGATTTACTCGCCGGCGGGAAGTTTCTACTACGTCGCGTAGTCCTATGGCGAGTAGTAGCTACCCCGAACAGATCGGAGAAACCCGCATGATCAAGCGAACGGCCGTATCAGTCGCAGCAGTGCTTGCGAGCCTCGCCTTCACGACCGCCGCCACCGCCGACGCACATGCGCACGCGTCCTGGCGGACGCCGCACACGGCTCCCGGCACGCCGGACCAGGTCATCTTGTGGAACCAGGAGCTGCAGAAGGTCCTTGTGGCGCCCGGTGCCCAGCCAACCTCGATCCACCCGACCCGCACCCTGGCGATCACCCAGATCGCCGTCTACGACGCGGTCGCCGGCATCGTCGGGGACCCGACATTCCTGGTGCATGCGCGTGCACCGCGGGGCGTCTCGGTCGACGCGGCGGTAGCGGGTGCCGCGCGAACCGCGCTGGACGGCCTGCTTCCCAGCGAGCAGCCGGAAGTCGACTCCTTCTTCCAGAGCCAGCTCCTCCAGATCGGCTCTGGGGAGAACGTCGACCGTGGCGTGACGTTCGGCACCGAGATCGCCGAAGCGGTGCTCGCCGCGCGGGCCGGAGACGGCGCCGCCTCGACGGCGCCGGTCTTCAGCCCCGGGGTCGGACCCGGCGAATACCAGCTGACTGCACCTGCGTTCGCGCCGGCCGGGTTCACGCAGGTAGGCCACGTGAAGCCGTTCGTGCTCGAAAGCGCAGGACAGTTCCGCCCCGGGATGCCTCCCGCCCTCACGAGCAAGCGCTACGCGGCGGATTTCGCAGAGGTTCACTCGCTCGGACAGCTCGGAAGCACGACGCGGACGGCCGACCAGACCGCGATCGCGAGGTTCTGGGGCGCAGCCCCGGTGTGGGTGGTCTGGAACCAGATCGCCGATCAGGCGTCCCTGCATTTCGGAAACAGCCTCGAGCAGAACGCCCGCGTGTTCGCCCTGCTCGACACAACGCTCGCGGACAGCGCGATAGCGCTCTACGACGCCAAGTACACCTACCACCGGTGGCGGCC
>DATKFF010000340.1:0-8938 GCA_035511595.1 Solirubrobacteraceae bacterium
TGAACTCCTCGTGAGCCTGTGAGCCGAGCCCGACCCCAACGATCAGCCGACCGTCGGAGAGCACGTCGAGCGTCGCCATCTCGCGCGCGAACTTCCATGGGCGCCGGCGCGCCAGCGCCGCAAGCATCACACCAATCCGTATGTAGTTCGTCCTGGCGGCGATCGCCGCGATGCTCACGTAGGGATCTGCGACCGCCCAGCCCGGCTCGCGGTAGGCGACGTGATCCCAGACGAAGACGCCATCCCAGCCGCTGGTCTCGGCCCGGCACGCGAGCTCCACCAGCAGCCAAGGATCACCGTACTCGCCCACGTTCGGTAGCCCGGCAGCTCAGCGCAGACCAGACATCTCCGCCGAAGGATCGCAGCGTCCGATCGCGCGGCGTCGAGCCGGTTCCGGTCGAATGCGATCGTGAGTGGCAGATCAGCAGGGCGCCGTCCGCTCACCACTCGCGAGCTGCGGGGGCCGCGCACGGAAGCGGAGGCCTGGGAGCGATCGTGGCTGCGTGCGCCGATCGCGGCGCTCGCGAGCGATCAACGTGAGCATTGCGACCAACATCGCCGGCGCGAGGGTGAGGCTGACAAGCTCCCCCAGCGCGATTCCAGACACGACGATCGCACCAACCATGTCGCCGGCAAGAACCACCGCTGCAGGGAGAAGGGCAATCCCGAAAAGCAACGCCAGCGCACCGACGATTTCGAGCGATCCGATCGCGTACGAGAACGCGCTCGGATCGGGGAGCCCGTAGAGGCCGAACGAGCGAGTGTTTCGCGCGTGGTTCACGAACTCGTCCGCGCCGAAGAGCACGAAAACGCCCGCGGGCAAGAACCGAGTGCCAACAGTCAGAAAGAGCGTCATCACCCAGTGGGACCACATGCGGCGTCGAAAAGGTTCCGCCGCCCGACGCTACAGCCGACGACCAGGCCGGCCTAGACCGTCGTCTAGAAGCCGAACCAGGGTTTCGCAAGGTCAGAGCCGCGCCTCAACCATCCTGGGCCAAGGTCACCTACGATTCTCGCCGTGATAGGCGCAGTGATCGCTGAGCCAAAGCGAGTCGCCAGGGATACGCCAAACCCCGAGCGTGACGAGGCAGAACTCGCCCCCCGCGCGTCGTTCTACGGGACTTCCGACCAGTACTGCCACATCTTTGTCGGCTCGCCGCCATACCGCTTTACAAGCTGCGGCCAGCGCCTCGAGCCGCCGGTCCCGTTCGAGCAGTCGCATCCTGAACCGCCTTGCCCGAACGGAAACCCGCCGTGCCCCGAGTGTCTGCTAGCAAGCACGGGCGATAGCCCCTGACGGGGCCTAAACGCGGTGCGGCCTCGTCAAGCGCAGTTGACGCCCGCACATTCCTATGAGTAAGGAATCCAAAGGTCCGCTTCGGCGATCGCTTGGCTCGTCCGGCCGCGCACACGACGCACTGAAACGGCCATCCCTGCGCGGCGACGAGGTCGATCGCGAGCCACGTCCAGCACGAGCAGCTCCGCACGGACGTCCGCCGGTTCGTCGAGTCAGAGCTCCTTCCGCTCGAGATGTCGATCACCTTCACGTCGGGATCCCGCCGGTCGGAGCGATGGCGGCCGGCGATTTCTATGCCACCTCAGCGCCCTTTGCTGCGCCCGCGACAGCTTGCTGACAACGAGGTCGTACGAGTCTTCGATCATGTCCTTGATCATCTGATCCGGCAGCGAGCCGTCGATGATGACGGTGTTCCAGTGACGTTTGTTCAGGTGGTAGCCCGGCAGCACCGCCGCGTGCGCCTGGCGGAGCTGCTCGGCAACGTCGGGCTCGCATTTGAGGCTGATGCGAAGTGGGTCCTCTCCAAGGCGCGATAGCGCGAACATCTTCCCGGCGACCTTGAACACGGAGGTCTCGCCGCCGAACGGAAAGGTCTCCGCGGATCCGGGAAACGAAAGGGTGTATCGATGAAGATCCTCGGCGTGCACCCGCGACATGCTGACGCGTCGCCTACCACTCCTCGGAGCTGTCTCGCAGAGCACCGCGCGAATCCGTCGCCCGGAGGTTCGCAGGACAACATCAGAATCTGAGTTCTGGCAGTCTCGCCTCCCTGACGGACGAGCGCGAGCCAGTGGCGCCGCGGAGCGAGATCGTGGAATCAGATGACGTGAAGCCTGAGACCTGGGTAGTCGTGGCGGGGCGTCCCGAGCCGGTCCCAGGCGCGCCCCTGAATACCCCAGTGATTGCCGCCTCGACGTACGTGCTTGGCTCGGAACGGATCTATAGCCGGAACGAGGGCACCGAAGGATGGCAGGCGTTCGAGGTGATGCTGGGAGGGTTGGAAGGAGGAGAGGCCGTTGCCTTCTCATCCGGGATGGCGGCCTGCGCCGCGGTGCTCGGCGAGCTTCCCACCTCTGCTCACCTGGTTCTGGTGGACGACTGTTACCAGGGCGTGGCGGCGATCGCCGAGGCTGGCGCGCGTACCCACCGGTGGCGAGTCGAGCGCCTGTCGGCCACGGACCCGCTGTGGCTACAGCGAGCCTCGGAGGCGGATCTTTTGTGGATCGAGTCGCCGTCCAACCCGCTGCTCGAGGTCGCTGATCTCGCGGCCATCTGTGCCGCCCCCCGCCGCGCCGGAACCCGGGTGGTGGTCGACAACACATTTGCCACCCCGCTGCTGCAACGTCCGCTTGAGCTGGGCGCCGACCTCGTCGTGCACTCGGCGACCAAGCTGATCGGCGGCCACTCGGATCTTCTGCTTGGGGCGGTTGTCACCGGCGACCCGGGCGAGCTCGTGCAGCTTCGCGAGATCCGTGGGCGGAACGGAGCCACGCCCGGGATGCTCGAGTGTTTCCTGGCGCTGCGCGGCGCTCGGACGCTGCCACTACGGCTGCGTCAGGCGCAGAGCTCGGCGCAGCAACTCGCCGCACGCCTCGAGGGCCAGCCCACCGTGATCCGGGTGCGGTATCCGGGGTTCGGGACGATTGTCAGCTTCGAGCTGAAGGACGCGGCAGCCGCCGATCGTGCGTGTCGGGCGACCCGCATCATCC
This sequence comes from Solirubrobacteraceae bacterium, assembly GCA_035511595.1. Lineage (GTDB taxonomy): Bacteria > Actinomycetota > Thermoleophilia > Solirubrobacterales > Solirubrobacteraceae > Palsa-465. The sequence goes on from DATKFF010000340.1 coordinate 3,007, forward strand.
GCCATGCGACGAGCCTGGGCGGCATAGAGACGTCGATGGAGCGCCGGAGCGCACACCCGGGCCAGCAGCACATACCGCCTGGACTGATTCGTCTCAGCGTTGGGTGTGAAGACCTCGGCGACCTGTGGAACGATCTCGACGCGGCACTCAGGACCGCCTGAGGGAGGTTCTCGCCGCCTCGCTGCCGGCGGCTTCAGGCGACATCTGCGTGGTCGCTCTTGGCGGCTTGGCTGTCGGCTCGGCCGATGCCGTGGACCCAGCTGCTGAACAGCCGAAGCGCGACGACCATCCCTCCAACGCCGACAGCGCTGCCAATCAGCCATGCGCCGGCGGACGCGAGCGTCGGGGGCCGGAGCTCGTAGAAGCGTCGAAGGAGCGGGATGACGAGCGCGAGGGCGAACAGCAGCGCCATCAGCGCGCTGAGCCCCGCGACTGCGATCCGCCGGCGCCTCCCTGCGCATTCGCTTTCGATCTGCAGGACGACGGCGAGGCCGCAGACAACGACGGTCGCGGTGGCGACCGTGCGTGCGTGCGCGAGCCCGGTGTGGAAGCCGTAGCGCGCGAGAAAGTATCCGGTGGCGATGCCCAGTCCGATCGGTACGCCGGCGGTCACCGCGAACCGCGTCACCGACGACAGGAAGTGCTCGGGCCGCCATGGCCCCGTGCTGGGGGCGAGCGCCAGGACGAAGGCGGGTACGCCGATCGTGACGGTCGCCGCAAGGGTGAACTGTCGCGGCAGCAAGGGATACGTCGCTGTCGTGATGCCCACCACGAGTCCCAGCACGGCGGTGAATGCGGTCTTGGTCAGGAACAGCTTCGCGACGCGCTGCACATTGCGGAGGATCTGGCGTCCCTCCGCCACCATTGGTGGGACGACCGCGAAGTCGTCCTGCACGAGCACGAGGTCGGCGACCGAGCGGGCGATCTGCGTGCCGGATCCCTGCGCGATCCCCAGGCGCGCGTCCTTCAGCGCGCCGACGTCGTTGACGCCGTCGCCGAGCATCCCCACGTAGCGGCCGCCGTCGGTGAGGGCGTCGATAACGGCCCGCTTGCCCTCTGGCGAGATTCGTCCGACCGCCGGCGCCGAGAGAACGGCGCGGCGCAGATCCTCGGGGTCTCCGGGGAGGGCCTCGCCGTCGAGCGCCGGCGCGGAGCCCGGTACCCCGGCGTCGTGTGCGATCGATGCCACGGTCGCCGGCGCGTCGCCGGAAAGGACCTTGAGATCGACGCGCTGGGAGGCGAAGAACGCGACCGTATCGCGAGTATTCGGGCGGAGCCGCTCGGCGAGCACGGCGAGCCCGATCGGCTGGACGCCGAGCGGGAACTGTGGCTCGGAGTGATCCGTTGTAAGCGGGCTCGGGGAGCGCCCGATCGCGAGTACGCGCCGTCCCTCGTTGGCCTCCTGTCGCGCGCGGGTCGAGAGGGCGTGGTCTGCGTCGGCGAACCACTCCGGCGCCCCGAGCACGAGTCGCTCGTCGCCCAGGTCGAGCGCGCTCCATCGCCGGCGAGAGGAGAACGACACCTGCTTCACGACCTCGCTCGCGCCGACGTCAGCGAGCGACGCGTCCGCGATCGCGTCGAGCGTCGCGTTGCGCGACGGCGAGCTGGCGGCGTAGCGGGCGAGCTCCCGCCGCAGCGAGTCGCCGCCGACGCCGGCGGCGGGTACCAGCGTGACCACGCGGAGCTTGGGCTCGGTCAGGGTTCCCGTCTTGTCCGTGCACAGCGTGTCAACCGAGGCCAGCGATTCGATCGCGTTGAGCTGCTGGGCGAGTACGCCCCGGCGGGCGAACCTGTACGCCGACACCGCCGCCGTGATGCTCAGCAGCAGGATCAGCCCCTCGGGGATGAGGTTGGCCAACCCGGCGACGATCGCCTGGACCTGCGCCGTGCCGCTCCGCACGCGCGTGAGCACGGAGGCCGTCAGCCCGACGGCCAGCGGCAACGAAAGCACGACCAACCCCACCAGCAGCCGATCGTTCGCGCGTTCGAGAGGCGAGCGGGGGTGTCGGAAGGTCCGCGCCGTCGCGGTCAGCTTCTCGGCGCGGCTGTCCGCGCCGACCGCCTTGGCCTCGAACACCCCGGAACCTTCGACGGCGAACGTGCCTGACCACACCGGATCTCCCTGGTTGCGCAGTACGAGCTTGGACTCACCGGTGAGGTTGGACTCGTCGACGGCGAGCCCGTCGGCCGACGCGAGCGTTCCGTCAGCCACGATCTGGTCGCCTGCCGCGACTCGAACCGCGTCACCGACGACCACATCCTCGACCGGCACCCTGACTTCGTTCCCCTCGCGCAGCACGACCGCTTCGGGCGCGACCAATGCCGCGAGCCGGTCGAGTTCCCGCTTTGAGCGGATCTCCTGGAACGAGCCGATCGCGATGTTCGCGACGACGATCCCCAGAAACAGCGCGTCACGCCAAGAGTCGAACGCGAGCGTCAGGATCCCGAACACAACCAAGATCACGTTCGGGATGGTCAGCGCGTTTGCGCGGACGATGCTGGCGTACGAACGACTGGTCTGGGGCCGCAACGACCCACCCCCGTGTCGGAGCCGACGTGCCGTCTCGATGCTACTCAGTCCCGTCGGGGCTGTCGCTCTCTCGACGTGGATCTCGTTGTCCTGAGGTCGATAACACGACCCCGAATCGTCGCCAGCCCGCGGGTGATGCGTCATCGCCAGATCCCAGTGAATCGCGAGTTGTCGTGCCATCACGCCGAACGGGTCACGCCATGGCCGCCCGGAACGTCTAGAGCCGCAGCGACGGTATCCGCGGCGTGCTCTGACTTGTGAGATGGCTTACGCGAGCGAGTCGATCCAGCGCGCGAGGCGGCGCGCCTCGCGGACGATCAGCTCGGGTTCGCGGAACGTGTTTGCTAGCAGCATGATCCCCTGGTAGGAGGCGATCAGCGCGACGGCGAGGTCGCGTGCGTCGCGCCTGCCCATCGCCCGGAACTGCTGCTCGGCCCAGTCGATCCACAGCCGCATGAGCTTCGTGCCTGCCTGCCCGAGATCGTCGTCTCGCTTGTTGAGCTCCGAGGACAGCGCCCCGTGCGGGCAGCCGTACCGCGCCGCGACCTCGCGCTGGGCTATGAGCAACTTCACGAACGCCTTCAGCCGCGCCTCGGGGCTGCGATGGCGATCGAACGACGCGATCGCCGTGTCGATGTCCTGTGCTTGAGCATCGATCGCCGCCTGCACGAGTTCGTCCTTGGTCTTGAAGTAGTAGTAGACGTTGCCCACCGGCACGTCCGCCGCCTGCGCGATCTCCGCGAGCGTCGTCTTCTCGACCCCCTGCTGATGCAGGAGCAGGCGCGCACCCTCGACCAGCCGCTGGCGCTTGTCCGCTACGGGTTGCGCGTGCGTCTCGAGGCCGAGCGCACCACCATCGCGGTGTTGTAAGTCAGTCATCTCACCTAGAAGGATAGCGGCGGGGAGCGCTGTGCTAAGTTAGTTAGCTCACTAACTCCCTGCCACTACGGCGGGCAATCGTGACCGGAGGTCAGCTTCCAATGAGTGCGATAACCGAGCCCCAGACGTCCCGCCTCTATACGCCCCGGGCGAAGAATCTCGCTCTGTTGCTGCTCGCGGTGACGCAGTTCGTGGTAGTGATCGACGCGTCGATCGTGAACGTCGCGCTGCCGTCGATCGGACGGGCGCTGCACTTCTCGCGCACGGACCTTTCGTGGGTCGTGAACGCCTACGCGCTGACCTTCGGCGGCTTTCTGATGCTGGGCGGCCGGCTCGCGGACCTGCTCGGACGCAGGCGCATGTTCATGGTGGGGCTCGTGCTGTTCTCGGTCGCCTCGTTCGCGGGCGGAGTCGCCCAATCCGAGGGGTGGCTGCTCGCCGCCCGCGCGGCGCAGGGCCTCGGCGCCGCGATCGTCTCGCCCGCAGCGCTGTCGATCCTCACCACCACCTTCGCCGAGGGCGCCGAGCGCAATCGCGCGCTGGGCGTCTGGGGCGCGACGGTCGGCGCCGGGGGCGCCGCGGGCGTGCTGCTCGGCGGGATCCTCACCAGCGGCCTGAACTGGCGGTGGGTGTTGTTCGTCAACGTCCCGATCGGGATCGCCGCCGCGGCGCTCGCCCCCCGGACGCTGGTCGAGAGCCGCGCCGAGGATGGAGCGAGAACGTTCGACTTCCCCGGCGCCGTCACCGTCACCGCCGGCCTTTCGCTACTGGTCTACGCGATCGTCGACGCGGTCAACGTCGGCTGGGGATCCTCGAGAACGCTGCTCGAGATCGGCGCCGCCGTGATCCTGCTGGTCGCGTTCCTGATCATCGAGCGCCGCCAGCGCCACCCCCTGATGCCGTTCTCGATCTTCCGGCTGCGGACGCTGCGGGGAGCGAACGTCGTGGGGCTGCTGCTCGGCATGTCGTTGTTCTCGATGTTCTTCTTCATCTCGCTGTACGTCCAGAACGTGCTCCACTACTCGCCGATCAAGACGGGAATCTCGTACCTGCCGCTGGCGGTCGGAATCATCATCGCGGCCGGGCTCGCGTCCCAGCTGGTCACGCGGATCGGGTTCAAGCCGACGCTGATCGCCGGGCTGCTGCTGATCACCGCCGGCCTGGCCTGGTTCTCGCGAGTACCCGCGCCGGGAGGCTCATGGACCGCCGACGTGCTCGGCCCGTCGCTGCTGGCGGCCGTCGGATTCGGGTTCGCGTTCGTGTCCGTGACGATCGCCGCTGTCACCGGAACCAGGCCGCACGAGGCGGGGCTCGCCTCGGGCCTGATCAACACCTCGCAGCAGATCGGCGGGGCGCTCGGACTGGCGATCCTCGCGACGATCGCCAACAGCCGCACCCAGAGCCTCTTCCACTCCGGAGTCCACAGCGCCTCAGTTGCCCTGACCAAGGGGTTCGACCGGGCGTTCCTGGTCGGCGCCGGCTTCGCCCTCGCCGGTGCGATCCTTGCCTTCGTGATGATCTCCTCACGGGACAGCCGCGAGCAGTCGAGGGCCGCCCGCAGCGGCGGCCCGGCTCCCGCAGCCGCCACCGGCTGACCGCCGAGTCCATCGCGCCCCGGGGTGCCACCGATACTCGGTGGCACCCCGGAGAGGAGCGGAATGGCTAGCCGATGCCGGGGAGGACCTTCGTGCCCTCCTGCTGGACGGCCTCCAGCGCGTTCGGATCGAGACCGAGCAGGTGGAGGATCGTTGGTGCCACCTGGGTCGTCTCCACCCAAGAGTGGGCTGTCGAGTGCGGAACCGTCCCCGGTGCGTAGACGAGCAGCGGCACGTCGCGGTCACCCGGGTTGTCGCCGCCGTGCTCGGCGATCTTGCTGCCGCCGGTGTACACCGTGCCGACCTGCACGCGACCGAACACGTCCGGGTAGCGCGGGTCCGAGTAGGGCACCCCGAAGAACTTGGCGGCCTCATCACCGGCGTAGATCTGCGCCAGACCGGAGTGCGCCACCTGCTCGGTGCCGCGATTCACGCCGTCGTTGCTGTAGAGCACCGCCGTCGCGCTGTGGTTCCACAGGTAGTTCTTGACGAAGTCGGCCGCCGCCTGCGTCTTGACCGACAGGTAGCTCTGCCAGAGGTCGTCGTCGGTACCGGCGACGATCAGCTTGTTCTGGTCACCGGTCTGCGCGGTCCAGGCCGCGTTGATCGCGTCGATGATCGGCCCGTCCTGGATCCGCTTCAGCTGCAGCGGGTCCTGCGGCGACTGCCCGTGCTTGGCGGTGATGATGATCGCCGTGGACGATGCCAGACCGTCATGCTCGATCGCCTCGACCATTTGCTGGAGTTGGGCGTTGACGTAGTCGAATGCGCCGGCCAGCAGCGGGCGCGGCGTCGTGGTTCCCGGGGAGTAGCCGGCGAGCTCGGTCGGCCCCTCCGTGTAGCTGCCGTCTGGGTTCTTGGTGAGGGTGCTGGGCGAGTCGACCTTCTCGGCGACCGACACGGTCTGGAAGTTCATCCCGAGGATCGC
>DATKFF010000341.1:0-5142 GCA_035511595.1 Solirubrobacteraceae bacterium
ATCGCCACCCGCTGCACCGCGTCGACCGCCCCCGGGCCCGTGACGTCGAAGACCGTGAAGGCAGAGAGGTCGATCATTGCGGCTCGGTCCCTCATCGCGAGGTGCTCGGCATTGATGATCGGCGACCACCACCGCGCTTCCCACTCAGCGTCACGGCGTGTGACCCGGTCCCCGTACTCCTCGAGCAGCGGCGCGTTTGACTCATACCAGTGAGGGCGTTCCCAGCCCGCGGTCTCGAAGAACGTCGCGCCCAGCTTGCGCTCGTGCTCGTAGAACGGCGAGAGCCGGACTCGCCGATCCGACTCCCACTGCTCCGAGGGATGGATGATCCCGTACATCTTGTTGAAGCCCTCAGCGGCTCGGGCTCGGATGTGGGTGCGGGTGCGCTGGCAGGGATACGCGCGCGCGATGTTCGACTCGTACACATCGATCTCGGACTCGCCGCGAAGCATCAGCTCGGCCAGTGTCTTGCCCGCACCCGGGCCCTCCTTGATCCAGATCGCGGCCGCGGACCACAGCCCACGGACCTCGGGTGTCTCGCCAAGGAGCGGCATCCCGTCATACGTGACCGACAGAACGCCGTTGATCGCGTACTTCACGCCGACGCTCTCGTCTCCGACGATCTCGGGCATCAGCTCAAGTGCGATCTCCATCTGCGGGTCGAAGTCCTCCTGGGTGAACGGCAACTCCGTCGGAGTCAGGGCCGACTCCTCGATCGACGGGATTTCGTCGGCGTCGAGCGTGATCGGGCGATGCGCGTAGGAGCCGATCTCCAGGCCGGTGCCCTCCTGGCGCTCGTACATGTTGGTGTCCATGTCGCGGACGATCGGGTACTCGATCATCGTTTTCGAGTCGGCGAAGCGCGGCGCGGGACCGATGTCGATCATCTGGTGGACCATCGGAGTGAGCGGAATCGACGCGCCGGCCATCCGCGCGAGGCGCGGGCTCCACGCCCCGCACGCGATCACGACGTGCTCGGCCTCGACGTCCCCGCGCGTCGTCCGGACCCGCTTGATGCGCCCGCCCTCGACGTCGATTCCCAGGACCTCGGTATTGGCCGAGACGGTGAGGCCGCCTTCAGCGGCGCGCTCGCGCATGATGGTCGAGGCGAGCAGGGAGTCGACCACGCCGCAGCCGGGGGTGTAGAAGCCGCCCATGATCAGCTTGTGGTTGATGAACGGCACCAGCTCCAGAACTTCTTCCGGATTCAGCAGCGATACCGGCTCGATTCCCCAGGACTTGGCCGACGCCATCCGCCGCGTGAACTCCTGCAGGCGCTCCTCGTTACGGGCGATCTCGATCCCGCCGCTCTCGATGAACACCCCCAGCTCCTTGTACTGACGCATGCTCTCGAGCGTCAGCATCGTCATCTCCTTGGAGTGGTCGACCGGGAAGATGAAGTTCGACGCGTGGCCCGTCGAGCCGCCGGGATTCGGAAGCGGCCCCTTGTCGAGCAGTGTCACGTCGGTCTCGCCGAGCCTCACGAGGTGGTACGCCAGGCTGTTGCCGACGATCCCGGCGCCGATCACCACGACGCGTTGCGAGGAGGGGAGCCTGCCGTTGGCCTCGGGCGTGGCGCCCGCTTCTGGCGTGGCGCCCGCATCGCGCGCAGCGCCCCGCGCCCCGGGCGCTGATCCGTGGCCGTCGGCAGCAGCGCTCATCGTTGGTGATATATCAGATGCACGTCAGTCGCGTCAACGCAGGTGACGGGCCCCGCCGGAAGTCGGCGGGGCCCGTGACGACATCTCGGGGCGCGTCAGCTCATGCGGCGGCTTCGAGTGCGGCTCGGCCGGGCGCGACGCGTCGGAGCGGCGTCCACGCAGCGGCGAGCGCGCCGCCCAGCGAGAGTGCGGCCGACACAGCGATCGCCGGCGCGAATCCGTTGCTGAACGAGACCGGTGAGGCGTAGCTGCCGGCGCCGCTGAACACCGCGACCGCGATCGCCAGTCCGAACGCCCCGCCAAGCTGGCGCATCGTGCTGAACGTCCCCGACGCTTTCCCTATTTCGGTTGGCGCGACCGCCGACATGACCGCGTTCTGGGCGGCCGGCAGCGCCGAGGAGACTCCGGTCCCGGCGAGGATCAGCGGCGCGATCATCTCGGAGTAGGGGAGACCGGCGCGGGCCAGCAGCGCTACCCACGTGAAGCCGACGGCTTGCAGCACCAGGCCACCGACCAGCAGCGGCCGCTCCCCGATCCGGTCGACCAGCGCGCCGGCGATCGGCGAGACGATGAACACCGTCCCGGTCCACGGGATCAGGCGCAGACCCGCGTGCAGCGGGGACTGCCCGAGCGAGGTCTGCATGAACTGCGCCATGAAGAACACCGCGCTGAACAGCGAGGCGAACATCAGGAACCCGACCGCGTTCCCTGAGGCGAACGCGCGTGAGCGGAACAGCCGCATCGGCAACATGGGCTCCGGGGTGCGGAGCTCCCAGAGGACGAACAGGACGGCGGACACGACGCCCGCGCTCAGCGCTCCTAGCACCTCGAGGCTGCCCCAGCCGGCGGTGTTGCCGCGGACCAGGCCCCACACGACGCCGAGCGCGGCCGCCGTGACCAACGCGAGTCCCGGGGTGTCGACCGCCCCACGCCCGCCGCGGCTCTCATCCATCCGGCGCAGCACGAACGGGATCGCGGCTAGTCCGATCGGGACGTTCAGCCAGAAGATCCACTGCCACGCCAGTCCCTGCGTGACCGCCCCGCCCACCACCGGACCGGCGAGCACGGCGAGCCCCGTGATCGCCCCGAACAGCCCGAGTGCCTGGCCTCGCCGCTCGGGCGGAAACGCCTCGACGAGCAGCGCCAGCGACGTCGGAGTGATCAGCGCCGCGCCAACGCCTTGGACGGCTCGCGCAGCGATCAGCCAGCCGACGCTGGGGGACACCGCGCAGGCGGCGGACGCGGCGACGAACAACGCCAGTCCGGCGACGAACAGACGTCGTCGCCCGAACCGATCGCCGAGCGCCGCGCCCGTCATCAGCAGCACGGCGAAGCTCAACCCGTACGCGTTGACCGTCCACTCGAGCTGCGTGATCGACGCGTGCAGGTGCAAGCGGATCGTGCTGAGCGCCGTCGCCACGACGGTGACGTCGAGCGCGACCATCAAAGACGCGATCGCCGTCAACACCAAGACCCACCTCTGTCTGTGACTCATGCGATTTCCTTTCCGGGGAACCTGATGAGCGTTGAGACGCGGGTGCAGTCAAAAATTGGCCGATGAATTTCCGGCCCCAACGGTGTCTAGACATGCGATGACCGAAGTGACGCTTAGCCGCGCTCGCGCCGGCGATGAGCAGGCGTTCCAACAGCTGATCGACCCGTACCGGCGTGAACTGCAGGTGCACTGCTACCGGATCCTCGGCTCCGTCCAGGATGCCGAGGACATGCTCCAGGAGACGATGTTGGCCGCATGGGCAGGGCTCGAGAAGTTCGAGGGACGCTCATCGCTGCGCACGTGGCTCTACCGGATCGCCACCAATCGATGCCTGAACGCGCTGCGCGACGGCCGCCGTCAACCGCCCGACCCGCGCCCTGATCTGCCGCGGCCGACACGCTTGACCGAGCCGCTCTGGCTGGAGCCGTATCCGGACGTACTGCTGGAGGGCATTGCCGACGCTGCCCCTGGCCCCGAGGCGCGGTACGAGACCCGCGAGTCGATCGGTCTGGCGTTCATCAGCGGGCTTCAGCATCTGCCGCCCGGGCAGCGGGCCGCGCTCGTGCTGCGGGACGTGCTCGGCTTTCGGGCGGCCGAGGTTGCAGACATGCTCGACGGCACAGAGGCGTCGGTAAACAGCTCGCTGCAGCGCGCTCGCGCCACCCTCGAGTCGCGGGTGCCCGCCCGCCGTGACCGGGCGCCGGTACCGAGCTCGGCCCGGGAGCGCGAGCTTGTCGGCCGGTTCGTCGACGCATTCGAGAACAGCGATGTCACCGGCCTGGTCGCGCTCTTGACCGACGACGCGCTCCTGACGATGCCGCCGCAGCCGCTCGAGTACCAGGGTCACCAGGCGATCGCGGAGTTCCTCGCGGACCGGTTCGCGACGCACGTCGGCCGGCGCGTCTGGATGGTGCCCACGCGCGCCAACTCGCAGCCGGCATTCGGGCACTACATCGAGGACGCCCATGCGCCGATCGGTCGGTTCTACGGGCTGATCGTCCTGACGCTCGAGGCCGACCGGATCTCGGGGATCACCCGGTTCGCCGATTCGGCGATCCTGCCCTGCTTCGGGTTGCCGCGGACGCTCCCGAAAGAGCGCCCGGCCGGCTAGCTGCGCGTCATCAGCCGCTTGCTCACCGGCAGCACGATCCAGCGCGGCAGCTTGCGATTGGGGCCGTAGGCGACGCGAACCTTTGCGCCGCCGGGGATCACGGAGATCTTGCCGCCCGCGGCGGCGCGGATCCCGTCACGAGCGACTCGCTCCGGCGAGACGGCGGTGAAGCCGGGAAGCTTCGCGGCGATGTGGTGGGCATCGCTTGCATCCTGGAAGCCGCTGGGCACGGGGCCGGGGCAGACGGCGGTGACCGTGACTCCCTGTTCCTTGACCTCCGCGTGGACACCCTCCGACAGCAGCAGGACGTGCGCCTTGGCGGCGGCGTAGCCCGCGTTGTAGGGCAGCGGCTGGAACCCCGCGGTCGACGCTACGTTGATGATCGCGCCCCGCCCGCGCTCGGTCATCGCCGGTAGATACCGGGCCATCAGGTCGACGACGGCTTCCGAGAGCACCCGCAGCTGCCGCAGCTCGGCCTCGCGGCCGGCCTCCGGAAACGGGTGGTAGATCCCGAAGCCGGCGTTGTTGACCAGGATCTCCACCTTGGCTCCGAGTTCCTCGAGCCGCGCTGCGAGCCGGTCACGGTCCTCGGGAACGGCGAGGTCGGTCGCGATCACGACCGCGCGGTCGGGGCCGCCGAGCTCCTCGGCGAGGCGCTCGAGGCGATCCGCGCTGCGGGCCACCAGCGCGACGCGGTAGCCCATCTCGGATAGCTGTCGCGCGAACTGCTCACCAATGCCCGACGAGGCACCGGTGACAAGCGCGATGGAATCGGATGCAGGTTCTGGCAGGCTCATTGGGGGCTCCTCGAAGGTGTTGGTGCGATGCGTCCTAATAACCGGACTGGGTCAGGCCGGTTCCGGCGACGCGATGCT
>DATKFF010000342.1:0-3323 GCA_035511595.1 Solirubrobacteraceae bacterium
TGGCGCTCGATGACTTTGGCGCCGGCTATACCTCCCTGGAGCAGCTGCGGCGGCTGCCGGTCGGTCAGGTGAAGATAGACCGATCCCTGATAGGTCCCGTTGACAGGTCCGAAGACGGCACCTCGATCGTCGCGGCCGTGATCCAATTCGCTCACGCGCTCGGCCTGTCGGTCACCGCCGAGGGCATCGAGCGGCCCAGTCAGCTCGAGCGGCTCATCGAGCTGGGGTGCGACTGTGGACAGGGCTTTCTCTTCAGCGCGCCGGCAGCTGTCTCGAGCTTCGACGATCCTGCCGCTCACGAGCGGCTTAGTCGCGTACTCCGCACGCAGGATTAGGCCGGCGCCGGTCCGGTGCCTCTCCTCGATGGCCGGTCACGTGACCGGGACGCGCTCGGCGCACCGCCCGAAGGAGAATCCGCCGCAACGTCCAAACCTTCCAAGTCCCACCACCCCGGGTGGTACGTTGCGCACTGCGACCAAATGGGCGAGCGAACTGGAGGGTAATCGTGGCTGATGCGACCTCTGGGCCAGGAGCTCCTGGGCCATCCGGATCTGGGTCCTCCGCTGCCGCGGCGACGACGACGCCGAAGCTGTTCGTGCGACAGTCCTCGGGACTCGTCCGCAACGTCAGCGTCACGAACGCGCTGTTCTTCAACGTCGCCGCGTTCGTCGGCGTCGGCCTCACTCTGTACCCGATCTTCTACAGCCTCGCCGACGTTCCGGTGTGGCGGGCGGGGCCGTTCTCGGCGTATGGCTGGGCGTCGATCATCGCCGGCCTGTTCTGCATCCTGCTGGCGCTGATCTTCTCCTCGCTGACGTCGGTCATGCCTCGCTCCGGCGGCGACTACGTGTTCTCGAGCCGCATCCTGCATCCGTTCCTCGGCTGGCTCGAGTCGTGGACGCTGGTGATCGCGAGCATCCTCATCATCGCCTTCGAGGTCCCGCTCGTTCTGAGAAACCTCCAGATCTCGGCGCGGATCATCGGCATCGGCGCCGGCGGCTTCCACGGCGCGAACACCTGGTTCACGGACGCCACCGGCACGATCACCGGCACGCCGGGATTCATCGCGTCGATCATCGTGCTGCTGCTGATCGCGGTCGTGGCGCTACTTCCGACCCGGACGTTCCACAAGGTCGTGACGGCGCTCGCCGGGTTCGGCGTGGCTTGCTTCATCGCGATGTTCGTGTTCGGCCTGCTGTTCACCCACAAGGGCAGCTTCATCGCCCATCTGCCCCACTACACCGGGGGCGTGACCGCGGCCCACATCGCCCAGACGGGCGCGAAATCCGGCCTGATCGCGACGTCGAGCAACAGCTTCTTCAGCAACATCTTCTCGACGACGGTCTTCCCGCTGATGCTCTCGGTGCTGCTGTTCCAGTTCATCGGGTTCCAGTACTCGGCGTACATCGCGGGCGAGGTGCGCGGGAACGTCCGGCGGGGCGTCCTGATCGCGCTGATCGGCGCGCTCGCGATCGGGGTCCTCGCGAACTCTGTGTACGTGGACGCGATCTCGAGCCACTTCGGGTTCAACACGCAGGTCAGCTGGGGCGGCAGCTACTGGGGCTTCAACACGAGCCTGAGCGCACTGCCGCTCGGCCAACCGAACTCGATGCCGCTGCTGGCGGTGGTCGCGAACAGCAGCCTGTGGCCACTGTGGTTCATCATCAGCCTCGGCGGGGTGGTGTTCCCGTTCCTGCTGTGCCCGGTGTACATCAACTTCATCAGCCGGATGCAGCTCGCGTGGAGCCTCGACCGGCAGGTGCCCGAGTGGTTCGGGAACGTCAGCGAGCGCCTCCGCGGCCCGCTCAACGCGATCATCGCCACGCTCGGGCTGACCGCTCTGTTCCTGTTCTTCCAGAGCTACAAGGACTTGCCTACCTTCCTGGCCACGACCGGCCACAAGCTGAACCTCGCCGGCACCGCCTGGTTCTCGATCGTGATGGCGATCCTCACGTGGTCGCTGCCCGGCTTCAACGCGATCCTGGTTCGCTGGCGCCGGCCTGACCTCGTCCGCCACGCCCCCTTCGGGAAGGCGCTGCCGTGGATCGGGCTCGCGTGGCTCGTGTTCCCGATCTGGATCTACGTCTTCGCGGTGATCAAACCAATTGTGAACGCGCTGAAGGGCGGGAGCGCGCTCACCTACCTGGAGACGAACGGGATCATCGACGCCGGCATCTTCTACCTGATCGGAATCGTCATCTACTTCATCATGCGGTACCGAGCCACCAAAGCGGGCGTCGACGAGAAGATGCTGTTCACCGAGATCCCGCCCGACTAGCCGAAACGCGCCTCCGGAGCCCACGCCATCGCGACACGCCTGTACATCGCCAGCGACTTCCACGCCGCCGAGAAGGCCTGGCGGAAGTTCCTGAACGCGATCACGATGAATATCTACAAGGCCGAAGTGGCGCTTCTCGCCGGCGACCTCACCGGCAAGGCGATCGTGCCGATCATCGAGCGCAACGGCCGCTACGAGACGGAGCTGTTCGGGGTGCATCGCCGCGCGAGTGGCGACGAAGAGCTCGCCCAACTCGAGCGCGACATCGCCGACGTGGGCTACTACTCGTTCATCACCACGTCCGAGGAGGCCGAGCGGCTCGCGGGTGACGAACCCGGCCGCGACGACCTGCTCCACAACCTGATGAACGAGCGCGTCGACGCTTGGATGAAGCTCGCGACCGAGCGGCTGACCGACGGCAACGCGCCGCTCTACCTGATTCCCGGCAACGACGACGAGTTCGTGATCGACCCGATCCTCGATCAGCCCGGAATCAAGCCCATCAACGCCGACGGCAAGGTGCTCGACATCCCCGGCGACCTCCAGCTGCTCGCTTCCGGCTGGTCGAACCACACACCGTGGCAGACGCCGCGAGAGGAGTCCGAGGACGAGCTCTATGCCCGCCTCGACGCGCTTGCTCAGCAGGTCCGCGATCCCCGCAAAGCCGTGTTCATGATCCACGTCCCGCCCTATGACTCAGGACTGGACACAGCACCGCTGCTGAACGAGAACCTCCGCCCCACGATCTCGGCCGGCGATGTGCTCCGAGGTCCGGTCGGCTCGACCGCGGTGCGCAGGCTGATCGAGACCTACCAGCCGGTGCTCACCGTCCACGGCCACATCCACGAGTCCGGCGGCGAGCGCAGGATCGGCAAGACGCTCTGCATCAATCCCGGCAGCGAGGCCAACCACGGGATCCTCCGCGGCTACGTCGTGGACATCGGCAAGAAGGGCGTCGAGCTCGCCCAGCGCGTCGAGGGGTAAGGCCGTCTAGTCGCGTGCTCCGCAGAACCGCATCGCGGCGATCGCCAGTCCCTGGGCGGCC
>DATKFF010000343.1:0-5364 GCA_035511595.1 Solirubrobacteraceae bacterium
TCGATATGCAGCGGCGTCGCTGGACCCGGCTCCTGCCTCCATCACGGCTGCGGGTCGCCGGGCTTCTACGGCACCCCTCGACGCACGCACTCGGGAGCGCCGCGGTGCGCGCAATCTCCAGGCACACGGACGAGACCCATCGCGAGGTGCTCGAGGTGCTGGACATGCTGATCGCGGTCGGTACGGAGCCGCAGCCGGTGCGGATACCGGAAGCCGCCGAGCAGCTGCCGCCGGCCCTCTACCCAATCGCCTAGCCCCCCACCTGCTCCGCCGACCGGCGCCCGTCGAGGCAGCCCGCGTCAGCGTGCCGAGCGTCGGGGCGCGGTCCGAGCGCCCCGCCCGGCGGTGTGCGAAGCTGCTGCGTCTTGGCCAACGTAGTTGGACAGCGCGTCCGCCGTCGCGAGGACCCGCGCTTCATCACCGGACAGGGCAGCTTCGTCGACGACATCTCGCTGCCCGGGGCGCTGCACGTCACCTTCGTTCGCTCCCCCTGGGCGCACGCCAGGATCACCGGGATCGACGTCAGCGAGGCCGCCGCGCTCGCCGACGTCCGCGTGTTCACCGCGGCCGACATCGGGCTCGGCAAGAGCGCCGTCGAGTTCCTCGGGCTAGACGAGCAATGGCACCGGCCCCACGTCGCCGAGGACAAGGTCCGGTTCGCAGGGGAGATCGTCGCGGTGGTGCTCGCCGACAGCCGCGAGCGCAGCGTCGACGCGGCCGAGCTCGTCGGCGTCGACTACGAGCCGCTGCCGGTCGTCACCGACGCCGTCAAGGCGCTCGACGGCAGCGTGCTCCTGTTCGAGGAGGCCGGGACGAACGTGTGCGTCGAGCAAGCTCGATCGAGCACCGACGATGAGCTCTTCGACGGCTGCGACGTGGTCGCCGAGGGCACGCTGACGAGTCAGCGGGTCGCGGCCTGCCCGATCGAGCCGCGCGCCACCGCGGCCCGGGTCGAGGACGACGGGCGCCTGACGATGTGGATCTCGACGCAGACACCGCACCAGGATCGCGACGGCCTGGCGAAGCAGCTCGGGACCGAGCCCGAGCGGATCCGGGTCGTCGGGCCCGACGTCGGCGGCGGCTTCGGTGCAAAGGGCCTGGCGGTCGAGGACGTGCTGATCGGGTGGCTCGCGCAGGCCACCGGCCGACCCGTTCGCTGGACCGAGACCCGCAGCGAGAACCTCGTCGCGATGCACCACGGCCGGGCGCAGCGGATCGAGTTCAAGATCGGCGGCGGCCGCGATGGCACCGTGCAAGCGCTGCGCCTGAATCTGATCCAGGACGCCGGCGCATACCCCAGCATCGGCGCGTGGCTGCCGAAGCTCACGGCGCTGATGGCCAGCGGCGTCTACCGGATCCCCAGGATCGACGTCGGGATCAAGTCGGTCGTCACGAACACCACGCAGACCGCCGCCTACCGCGGCGCAGGAAGGCCCGAGGCCGCGCAGGCCGTCGAGCGGGCGATCGACACCTTCGCCGCCGAGCTGGAGCTGGACCCCGCGGAAGTGCGGAGGCGGAACTTCATCCCGCCCGAGGCGTTCCCGTTCACGACCGCGACCGGGGCCGGCTACGACTCCGGCGAATACGCCACCGCGCTCGAGCGCGCGCTCGAACACGCCGGCTACGAGCGGCTGCGCGGCGAGCAGGCTCACCGCCGGCGCGCGAACGCGCCGAAGCAACTTGGCATCGGGCTCAGCACGTACGTCGAGATCACCAACGGCGTGCAGGAATCGGAGTTCGGCGCGGTCGAGATCACGGCTGACGGCCAGGCGATCCTCAAGACCGGTTCGTTCTCGCACGGTCAGGGCCACGAGACCACATTCGCCCAGATCGCCGCCGACCGGCTCGGCATCCCGATGGAGCGGATCACCGTGATCAAGGGCGACACCGACCTGGTCCCGCGCGGCACCGGAACCTACGGATCGAAGTCGATCCAGATCGGCGGGGTCGCCGCGGGAAAGGCGTCGGAGCAGCTCGCCGAGCGCGCCAAGGAGCTGGCGGCCGAGGAGCTCGAGGCGAGCGCCGCGGACATGGTGCTCGACCTGGAGGCCGGCCACTTCCACGTCGCCGGCGCGCCCGCGCCGGCGCTCAGCTGGGGCGAGCTCGCCACCCGCCTCGACGACAGGGGCAGGCTGGGCGAGCTGAGCGCGGAGGTCGATCTCGGCACGACCAGTCCGACGTTTCCGTTCGGCGCCCACGTGGCCGTGGTCGAGGTCGACACCGAGACGGGCTCGGTGTCGCTGCAGCGGCTGATCAGCGTCGACGACGCGGGAACGATCATCAACCCGCTGCTGTGGGAGGGACAGGTCCACGGCGGCGTCGCCGCGGGGATCGCCCAGGCGCTGTTCGAGGAGGTCGCCTACGACGAGGACGGCAACCCGCTGACCGCAAACCTCGTCAGTTACTGCATGCCCGCGGCGTCCGAGCTGCCGTCGTTCGAGCTGGCCCCGATGCAAACGCCGACGCCGCTGAACCCGCTCGGAGCCAAGGGAATCGGCGAGGCCGGCACGATCGGCGCGACGCCGGCGGTCCACAACGCCGTGATCGACGCGCTGTCGCCGTTCGGGGTCCGCCAGATCGAGATGCCGCTGAACGGCGAGCGGGTGTGGCGCGCGCTGCGCGAAGCCGGAGATCGCCGACGCGAATAGCCGACGGCAGGGGCGGGTAGTTCTAGGGCCAGTAGAACCGGAACGGAGGAGAGGCCAAACGGTTCGCAGGCACCTCATGGGAGTGCCCGCCGCGGTCGCGGCGTTGGTTTTGTGCGCCGGATGCGGCTCCTCGGGCAGCGGGCCGGTGGCGCTCAACTGGTACGTGTTCCCCGAGCCGTCGGGGTCGTTCCAAGCCGCCGCAAACGCCTGCAGCAAGGCGTCGGGCGGCAAGTACAAGATCAACATCAACTTCCTCTCGACCTCCTCTGACCAGCAGCGCGTGTCGCTGGTCAGGCGGCTGGCGGCCAACGACTCCTCGATCGACATCCTCGCGATGGATGTCGACTGGACCGCCGAGTTCGCCAGCGCGAAGTGGATCCAGCCCGTGCCGGCGGGGCTGGCGGCACAGATCCGCAGCGTGGACCTGCCCGGGCCGGTGCAGACCGCAACCTATCGGAACCGGATCTGGGCGGTCCCGATCAACTCGAACACGGAGCTGCTGTGGTACCGCAAGGACCTGTTGGCGGCGATCCACCAGCCGGCGCCGACGACCTGGACGCAGATGATCAACGACGCGATCCAGCTCGCGAAGCTCGGCAAGCCGCACTACATCGAGGAACAGGGCGCCCAGTACGAGGGTCTGACGGTGTGGTTCAACTCGCTGGTCGACTCCGCCGGCGGTCAGATCATCACCCCCGGCAACAAGGTCGTGATCGGGCAGCCCGCCGCGACCGCGGCCTCGATCATGCACGAGCTCGCGACCTCGGCCGCCGCCGACCCGTCACTCAACGTCACGCAGGAAGGCCAATCCGACGTGGCGTTCGACGCCGGTACGGCCGCGTTCGAGATCAACTACCCGTTCGTGTGGCAGTCGGCGCAGAAGGCCAACCCCAGCGTCGCCAAGCAGATGGGCTACGCCCCGTTCCCGAAGGTCGTCTCCGGGA
This sequence comes from Solirubrobacteraceae bacterium, assembly GCA_035511595.1. GTDB lineage: Bacteria > Actinomycetota > Thermoleophilia > Solirubrobacterales > Solirubrobacteraceae > Palsa-465. Next base: position 3,593 of record DATKFF010000343.1, read on the forward strand.
TCGCACCGCGCGTCTCGATCGGCGGGTACAACCTCGGCGTCTCCGCCAACTCGAAGCACCCGCAGCTGGCGTTCGACGCGATCAGCTGCCTGACCCAGCAGCAGAACGAGACGACGTATGCCGTGAAGGGTGGCCTCGCCCCAGTCAGGGGAGCCATCTACAGCGTTCCGTCGTTCGAGAAGCTCTACCCCTTCCACGCGCTGATCCAGAGTCAGCTCCAGACCTACGGGCTGAGGCCGCAGACGCCCTCGTACGCCGACGTCACGCTGGCGATCCAGAAGGCGCTCTCGCCGACCTCGAACATCCAGCCGAGCAGCGTCGTGAACTCGCTGCGTAACGAGATCAAGCTGTCACTCTCATCGGGGGCACTGCTGTGACCGCCGTTGCCGAGCCGGCGGCAGCCGCGCCGAAGCCCCGTCGGCGGCGGCTGACCGAACGCGCCCGCGAGGAGCGCCGGCTGGCCGCGATGCTCGTCGCGCCGGCGGCGATCGTGATGATCGCAGTGACTGCGTATCCGATCATCGACGCGGTCGTGCTCTCGCTACAGCGCGCGGACCTGCGCTTCCCGAGCGCGAACAAGTTCATCGGCCTGTCGAACTACGGTCACGTGCTGAGCGCGCCGGTGTGGTGGCAGGACGTGTTCCACACCGTGATCATCACCGTGATCTCGGTCTCGATCGAGTTCGTGCTCGGGATGGCGCTCGCGCTGGTGATGCACCGAACGCTCGTCGCGCGGGGGCTTGTGCGATCGATCGCGCTGATCCCCTACGCGATCGTCGCGGTCGTGGCCGCGTACTCGTGGGAGCTCGCCTGGTCACTGAACAGCGGCTGGATCCCCAAGCTGCTCGGCCTCACGGGCGACCCGCTGAGCCATACGTTCGGCACCTACGTCGCGATCATCGTCACCGAGGTCTGGAAGAACACGCCGTTCATGGCGCTGCTGCTGCTCGCTGGGCTGGCGCTCGTCCCCGACGAGCTGCTGGAGGCCGCGAAGGTCGACGGCGCGTCGGCGTGGCAGCGGTTCATCCGGATCACGGTGCCGCTGATGAAGCCGGCGATCCTGGTCGCGCTGCTGTTCCGCACGCTCGACGCGTTCAGGATCTTCGACACGATCTACATCTTCAACCAGGGAGCACAGGGGACGGAGTCGATCTCGATTCTGAACTACTCAACGCTGCTCAACCGGCTCAACCTCGGCCTCGGCTCGGCCGTGTCGGTGCTGCTGTTCCTGCTCGTGGCGCTGATCGCGTTCGTGTTCATCAAAGGGTTCGGCGCGGCCGCCGCGCCGGGAGGAGCGACCACTCGATGAGCGTCGGCGAGGCGACCCGGACGGGCGCGGCCCGTGCCACACCCAGGGCCCGTGCGCGAACCGGATTGGTAACGGAGCAGACGAAGCGAACGATCGGCTGGTCGGGCGCGGTCCTGTTGGTGCTCGTGTTCTCCCTGGTGCCGGTGGTGTGGATCGTGATGCTGTCGCTCAAGACGCCCGCCACCGCAACCGACGGGGCCTTCATCCCGCACCAGTGGACGCTCTCCAACTACTCGGACATCTTCAAGACCGGGATCTTCACGAGCGCGCTGCGCAACTCGATCGGGATCGCCTTGATCTCGACGGTGCTGGCGGTGCTGCTCGCGTCGTCCGCCGCGTATGCGATCGCCCGCCTCGACTTCCCCGGGAAGAACGTGATCCTGGCGGTGGTGCTCGGCGTGGCGCTGTTCCCGCAGATCTCGCTGGTCGGCCCGCTCTACAACCTGTGGCGCCAGATCGGGCT
>DATKFF010000344.1:0-2562 GCA_035511595.1 Solirubrobacteraceae bacterium
GGCTCCGAGTGACCCCTAAGCTACGTCGCGCAGCTTCTGGGCCTCAGCGAGCGACTGAAGCTTCTTGAGCGACTGGTTCTCGATCTGCCTGATCCGCTCACGGGTGACGTTGAACGTCCGCCCGACCTCATCGAGCGTCCGCGGGTGCTCGCCGCCGAGCCCGTAGCGCAGCTCGAGCACGCGGCGCTCGCGGTAGCTGAGGTTCTCGAGCGCCTCGCGGAGCGCCTCCTTGGTGAGGATCTCGGCCGCCCGCTCGTACGGGGACTCGGCCCGCTCGTCGGCGATGAACTGGCCGAACTCGGACTCCACCTCGTCACCGACCGGCTTCTCGAGCGAGACCGGCGCCTGCGCGGAGCGCTTGATCGACTCGACCTCGTCGGGCTCGATCCCGGTGACCTCGGCGATCTCCTCGGCGGTCGGCTCACGCCCGAGCTCGGTCACGAGCTTGCGCTCGGCGCGCCCGATCTTGTTGAGCTTCTCGACGACGTGGACCGGGATCCGGATCGTGCGGGCCTTGTCGGCCAGCGCCCGGGCGATCGCCTGGCGGATCCACCAGGTCGCGTAGGTCGAGAACTTGAACCCCTTGCGGTAGTCGAACTTCTCCGCCGCCCGCACCAGTCCGAGCGTCCCCTCCTGGATCAGATCCAGGAACGGGAGGCCCTGGTTGCGGTAGTTCTTGGCGATCGAGACGACAAGCCGGAGGTTGGACTCGACCATCTTCTGCTTGGCGTCGAGGTCGCCCCGCTCGATCCGCTTCGCGAGGTCGACCTCTTCCTGTGCGGTGAGCAACCTGACCTTGCCGATGTCCTTCAGGAACAGCTGAAGGGAGTCGGTGGTCATGTCCGGCTTGAGGTCGAGCGCCGTCCGCGGCTTGCGCCGGCCGCGCTTATCGGGAGCGCGCTCCAGGTCGGCCGCGGCGATCGCGGGGTCGAGCTCCTCGACGAGCTCGATCTCGGCCCGCTCGAGGAAGCCGTGCAGTTCCTCGACGTCCGCCTCGTCGAGATCGAGCTCGGAGACCGCGCCGGCGATCTCGGCGTACGTGAGCACGCCGAGCTGCTGTCCGCGGTTCACAAGGCCCTTGATCTCTTCGAGTTCTTGAAGTTCCGCTACTGACATCTCATCCCGTTTCCAGGTCGTGCGCGGCGACGTCTGCGTGGTTGCCGGCGCTGAGGATCAAGACAGGGAGCGTAGCCAGTCCAGGGCGCACGCCCGCCATTCAACTGGGCAGTATAGTGCTATACTTTATGAAGTGCAACGCCTCTCACGCGCCAAGGAATGGTCCGTGAGTGGTTTTTCGGCATTCTCCTACGAGACTTTACGTCGAACGTTGCAATCAGTTTCAGACTGGACGCAGATTCCGGGTTTCAGATCGGTATGAGTGACGAACACCCCACGGACCTTCTGGGTGCGCTCCCTCGCACCAGGCCGCACCGCCGCAGCGACAAGCGCCCTGCCCGTGCGGCCGCCGAGCCTTCGCGCGTGAAGGCGACCGCCCCGCGGGCCAAGCGCCCGCCGGAGCCCGCAGCGCCGACGAGCGTGCCAATCGTCAGGACCGCGGTCCAGGCGGCGGCCGAGCTCGCCGAGATCGGGCTCTCGCTCGGGGCGCGGGCGCTTCGCGGCGCAGCCGGCCGGCTGCCGCGGCCGTAAACAGGCGCGCACGCGGCCGCCGAGCGGCTCGCGCGGCGTGCGTTGTTTCGTATACTGCCGCGCCTCACGCCGAGCGATCGTCCGTCCGCGGACGGTCGGCGGGGGAACCACTTGCGGACCACAGGTCCGCAGGGGCGAATCGGCCCTTGTAAGAGGCCGTAGCGCCGGACAAGCGCGAGCCCGTCAGCTCACCCCGTAGGCACATTGCCGGGCAGTCGAAAACTTGTTCCGTCGCGTCAATCCACAACTCCTTGGGCTGCTCTGCGCGTGCGCGCTCGCGCTCTGCGTGCCGGCGCTCGCGTTGGCATCCTCGGGTGGAGTCGGTCCCAACTCCGGCGGAAGCGCTGCCGGCTCCAGCAGCGCTGATACCGCCCAGCCCGCGAACGAGACCGTTACCGCCAGCGGCAACGGGATCACGATCGCAACGCTCGCGTCGGCGCTGCTCAGCAACGGGCTGACGATCAAGGGCGATGTGCCCTCGAGCGACGCCGGCCAGACGGTCGAGATCGAGCGCCGCGGAGCGAAGACCAACTGGACCTGGCAGCCGACGGCCCAGGCCACGGTCGCCTCTGACGGCTCCTTCCAGGCCCTCTGGCAGACCAACCACATCGGGCGCTTCGCGCTGCGCGCCGTGCTCGCTCAGGCGGCTGCCGCGAACGCGTCCGCGGGCGCGCCGGCGGTCACCGTGACGGTCTACCTGCCCGCGAGGGCCACGCTCTACGGTCCCGGCTTCTACGGACGCCGGACGGCGTGCGGCGTCGTCCTGCGGCGTAACACGATCGGCGTTGCGCACCGCTGGCTGCCGTGCGGCACGCCGGTCGCGGTCTACTACCAGGGCCGCACGCTGATCGTCCCGGTGATCGACCGCGGCCCTTACGCGAACGGCGCCAACTGGGATCTGACGATGGCGACCGG
>DATKFF010000345.1:0-3087 GCA_035511595.1 Solirubrobacteraceae bacterium
CAGATCGAGTTGATCGACCAAGTCACGTGGTGGAGCAGAAAGACGCGGACGAAGCCGCCCCAGAGGAGCGCGGTCAGCGCCGCGCCGATCCCGCCGCCGAAGATCCAGCCGAGCGCGAACGGGATCGCGAAGCTGAGCGCGACCCAGAGACCGAACAGCTTGTCGACCACGCGCAGCGCGCGATCCTTGAGCAAATCGGCGGCGAAGCGCTCGCGGTCGGCCGTGCCGACGGTTTCGAACAGCCAGCCGATGTGCGCGTGCCAAAGGCCCTTGATCGCGCCCCACCAGCCGGGGCCCGCGAGGTGCGGCGAGTGCGGATCGCCTTCCTGGTCGGTGAACGCGTGGTGCTTGCGGTGGTCCGCAACCCAGGTGATCACCGAGCCCTCGACCGCCATCGAACCGAGCACGGCGATCATCGTGCGGAACGTGCGCGAAGTCTCGAACGCGCGGTGGGTGAACATCCGGTGATAGCCGAGCGTCACCCCGAGGCAGGTGATCACGTAGCTGCCGACCAGCAGCCCGAGCTCCAGCGGACCGATCGCGCGGTTCCACAGCAGCGCGATCGCGACGACGAGCGCGACGAACGGAAGCGCGACGCCGATCAGGTTGACGATCTTGTGCGCGCGCGTCATACCTAAAGAAGCATACGTCCGCCGGGGTGCGAGCGCGTTATCAACTTGCGGTTTGAGGCGTCGGCTCGGGTTCCGGCTCGGGCGCGGCCGCGAGCGGCACCTCCGGACCGAGCGCGCCCGCGGCGAGCTCCTCGTGCCACACGTAGGTGATCGGAGTCTGAAAGCGGCCCTGGTTCCGGCGGCGGAACTCGATCATCTCGGGGCCGTCCCAGTAGCGATACCAGTCCTGCTTTGCCTCAAACCACACCATCTGACGGATTAGGTAGCGGTCGTCGTTGGAGCGGTGGACGGCGTACTCGCTGGCGCCGTAGCGAAGTGCGAACGGCGCAATCCTGACGATGTCGGCGGCCAGATCATCCTTCCGGAACACGGTCGCGTACCACTGGATGTGGACGACGCCCGCCATCGCTACGCGCCGACCTCGGCGTAGATCGCTCCGGGTCCCTCGGCGGTCTTGCCCTGACCCTCCCCGGCGGCGCCGACGAGGATCGAGATCTTGCCCAGGTGCTTGTTCTCGAGCATAAGCTGGTGGGCCTCGGGGACGCCGTCGAACCCGAGCGTGCGCCACAGCACCGGGCGGATCCGGTTCTGCTCGATCAGCTGATTGGCCTTCATGCACTCGTACGCGTTGGCGAAGTGCGAGCCGATGATCTCCTTCTGTCGCATCCACAGGTGCCGGACGTCGAAGTCGAGGTTGTAGCCGGTGGTGCCGGCGCAGATCACGACCTTGCCGAATGGCCGGACGGTGAATACCGACGTCGGGAACGTGGCCTTCCCGACGTGCTCGAAGACGATGTCAGGGGGCTCGCCGAGGATCTCCTTGACCGCCTTCGCGAACCGCCGCGACTCCCCGAAGCGCGCCTTCTCCTCCTCGGGGGTCTCGTCGCCGCGGCGCATCATCCCGGCGTACTCGTTGCGATTGATGTAGCCCGTGGCGCCGAGGTCCATCGCCAGCTTGCCCTTCTCGTCGGAGGAGACGACGCCGACACACTCGGCGCCCGCGGCCTTGCACAGCTGGATCGCGAACACGCCCAGTCCGCCGGCGGCACCCCAGATCAGCACCCGGTGGCCGGCCTGGAGCTTGCACCGGTCGATCAGCATCCGGTAGGCGGTGAAGTACACCAGCCCGTAGGAGGCGGCCTCTTCCCAGGTCAGGTTCTGGGGACGAGCCAGCAGCTGCTGGGCCTGCACCTTGGTGAACTGCGCGAACGAGCCCCAGGTCGTCTCGTAGCCCCAGATCAGCTGCGAGGGCGCGGCCAGCGGATCGAGGCCGTGGACCTCGGGGTCCTCGTAGGACGCCATGTTGCAGTGGATCACGACCTCGTCGCCGGGCTTCCACCGCGTCACCCCCTCGCCGACCTTCCACACGATTCCGGAGGCGTCCGAGCCGCCGATGTGGTGGCCCCATTGGGGGTGGTCGCCGTAGGGGAATACCGACACCGGCTTGCCCTGTGCGGCCCACACGTTGTTGTAGTTGACCCCGGCGGCCATCACCCGCACGATCACCTCGAAGGCGCCCGGTTCGGGGACCTCGATCTCCTCGAGCTGGAAGGCGTCCATCGGCTGGCCCTCGCGCTCCTGGCGGATCACCCATGCCGCCATCGTCTCGGGCAGCTCACCCGGTTCGACATCGACTTGTGAGACCTGGCTCAGATCAACGGCCACTTACGGTTGCACCTTCCTGGACGGGGGCAAAGTCTGCGGAGCCGGATCGTACCCAGGCGGGCACGACGGCGCGCCTTCGCCGGCCTAATGCGTTGCGACTCAGGCGGCGAGCTCGCGCGCCACGGCGGCTTCGCCGGAGGCCTGCTGCTCGGCGACCGCGGGGACGCCGGCGGTGACCTTTCGCTGGATCAGCGTCGCGGCCAGCACCGCGGCGGCGAGCGCCGTGATCGCGCTGACGGTCAGGCCCGTCCCGAGGGCCGAGATGAACGCGTTGTTGGTGGCCGTGACGATCTGGTGCGAGACGTGGGCGCCGGAGACGCTGCCGCCCGCGCCGAGCGAGCTGGCGATCGTGGAGCGAGTCGCAGCCGAGAGGTGGGGGAGGCTCGAGGCGAGCTCGGACGTGCCGATCGCGGTCACGAGGGCGCCCATCACGGCGACCCCGAAGGTCCCGCCGACCATACGGCTCATCGACAGCGTGCCTGAGGCGACGCCGGCCTTGGTGCGGTCGACCGAGTTCATCGCGGCCGTGCTCATCGGCGACATGACCAGCCCCATGCCGAGGCCCATGAGGATGAACCCGGGCAGCAGCAGGCCGTAGCCGGAGTGGATTGTCAGCCCGGACTGGATGAACAGCGCGGCGGCCACGACCAGCAGCCCCAGCGTCATCAGCGGCCGGGGGCCGATCCGGTCCGACAGCCGTCCGGCGATCGGGCCCGCGAAGATGATCAGCACGGTCGAGGGAAGGAACCGCAGACCGGTCTGGAGCGGCGAGTAGTGCAGCACGTTCTGC
>DATKFF010000346.1:0-16619 GCA_035511595.1 Solirubrobacteraceae bacterium
GGCTCCGAGCGATCGAGGCGCAGCTCGTGTACGACGGCCTCGTCGGGCTCGAAGTCGGCCAGGTAGTACTCCTCCTTGAGTCCCTCGTACGGCCGCAGCTTGCCGCGCGCGCCGTACCGATACAGCCGCTCCGGCGGGATCACGTCGGGCACGACCACCGCGCGGGCGAGCCGGCAGTTGATGTTGTGCTGGACCGTGGCCCACTCGTAGTCGAACGTCGTCGCGGAGGGGATCTGCAGCAGCGCCGCGGCCACCGTGATGTCGTTGGATCCGTGCCCGAGCGCCAGCTCGAAGCGGCGGCCGCGCGCCCACCGCGCGAGCGCCAGCGAGCGCGCAAGGAGGCCGCCCGCCTTCGCCCGCAGGCCGGCGCCCCGGTGGTGGCCGATGGCGGTGTGCTCGATCCCGAACCGCTCGAGCAGCCCGAGCGTCTGCGCGAAGTCACGGGCGGTGACCTGCACGTCGTGCCCGCGGGCGCGCAGGTTGGCGATCACGGGCCGCATCACGAGCACGTGCGGCGAGTTCGTCAGATCGACCCAGATCCTCACGAGCTCGCCGCCGCGACCGCGGCGACCACCCTGCCCACCTGCTCGCCGTCGAGCACGGGGCTCATCGGAAGGGCGAGGTTGGTCCGGGCGAGCGCCTCGGTGACCGGCAGCGTGAGGCCGTCGACGAACGGCGCCATCGCAGGCTGCCGGTGAAGCGGGGTCCGGTAATAGGCCCGCGACTGCACCCCCTGCGCGGCGAGCGCCGGGATCAGCTCATCGGCGCGATCGTGCGTCACCACGTACAGGTGCCAGGCGGGCGACGCCGAGTCGAGCACCACCGGCAGTTCGACGTGCTGTGCGAGCCCCGCGTCCGCGTACGCTGCCGCCGCCGCGCGACGCCCGTCGGACCAGCCATCGAGCTCTGGCAGCAGAACCCGCAGAAGCGCCGCCTGAAGCTCGTCGAGGCGCGAGTTGTACCCCACGTACTCGAAGCGCTGCTTGTCGTGCGAGCCGTGGAAGCGCAGCGCGCGGGCGAGCTCGGCGACCTCGTCGTCGTCGGTGGCGATCGCGCCGCCGTCACCGAAGCAGCCGAGGTTCTTCGAGGGGTAAAACGAGATCGTGGCGGCGTCGCCGAGGGCGCCGGCCTTGCGCGCGGCGAGCGTCGCCCCCATCGCCTGGGCCGCGTCCTCCAGCACCGGTAGCCCGAGCTGGCGGAGCTCCGGCACCGGCGCCGGGCTCCCGAACAGGTCGACCGCGATGATCGCCCTGGTGCGGGCCGTCAACGCGGCGCGGACGCTCTCGACCGTGACGTTGCGCGTGTCCGCGTCGACGTCGCAGAAGACTGGGCGGGCGCCCGCAGTCACCGCCGCCTCGGCGGTTGCGTAGAACGTGAACGCCGGGAGCACGACCTCGTCCCCCGGCGCGATCCCGAGCGCACGCAGCGCGATCGTGATCGCGTCGGTCCCGTTGGCGACGCCGATCACGTGCCGGACGCCTAGGTACGAAGCCAGTTCGGCCTCGAACGCCCTGACCTCCGGCCCGAGCACGTAGTGCCCGTTCGCGAGCACGGCCTCGAGCCGCGCCTGCAGGGCCCCGCGCAGCGGCGCGAGCGGGGTCTCTGTGTCGAACAGCGGAATCGTCACGCTCGTGAGGAAACCCTAATTGCGCTTGAAGTGCCGCTTACCCCAGGCTCGGTACGCTTGCCGGCCGATGCTCGAACTCGCTTCCGTCACCGATTCGCTCGTCAATCTGGCGACGCACCTGATCAGGGACATCGGCCTGACCGGCGTTGCGCTCCTGACCTTGACCTCCGGCGTGATCGGCGTCCCGGGATCCGAGCCGACGATGCTGTTCGCCGGATTCAACGTCTACCAGGGGCATTTGAGCCTCGTGGGGATCATCGTGTTCGGCGTTATCGGGGACGTGCTCGGTGCCTCGATCGCGTACACGATCGGGTATTTCGGCAGTCGCGAGCTGATCGAACGCCAAGGCGGCAAGCTGCACATGAGCGCCGACCGCCTGGACCGCACGCACCGCTGGTTCGAGCGCTACGGCTCGCCGGTGATCGTCGTCTCACGGCTGATCCCGTTCATCCGAGCCGCGTTCCCGTACGCCGCCGGCGTCGGCCGGATGCCGTTCGTCCGGTTCGTCGTGTTCACGACGATCGGCTCGATCCTGTGGATCACCGCGCTGGGGGTCCTCGGCCGCGAGGTGGGCAGCAGCTGGCAGAGCTGGCGGCACAACCTCGAGTACGTGGACTATGTCGGCGCGGCGGTGCTGATCGCGGCGCTTGCGTACCTCGTGGTGCGGCGGAGCCGCGGTGGCGGAGGCCGGCCGACCCCGGATGTCGCCGGCTGAGCGTGACCGGCGCGCCGGTCTGTCGGTCCGCCAGGCGGTAGCGCTCGGGGTCCTGCACGGTCCCGCAGAGCTCTTGCCGATCTCTTCATCGGGTCACGTGACCGCGATTCCCTGGCTGCTCGGCTGGCGCTATCAGGAGCTCGACGTCGAGCTTCGCAAATCGTTCGAGGTGGCGCTCCACGCGGGCACGGCCGCGGCGCTGCTGATCGTGCTGCGGAGTGAGGTCGACGAGGCGGTCCGCGAGCTCGACGGCAGGCGCGTATCGCTGATTCTGCTGACGTTCGCGCCCCCGGCACTCGCCGGCTACGCCTTGGAGCGCACGATCGAGCGCAACCTCGGCACGCCGCGGGCGGTCGCGGCGGGCCTGATCGCCGGGGCGGTTGTGATGGCGATCGCCGACCGCGCGCCGCAGACGCGGTCCCACCGGGAGGCCGGGTCGGCCGATGCCGTGTGGCTGGGACTAGCGCAGGCCTGCGCGCTCGTGCCGGGCGTGTCGCGCAACGGTGCCACGCTCGCCGCGGCCCGTCTGCTGCGGTTCGCACGGGCAGATGCGAACCGCCTCTCACGTCACGCCGCGCTGCCGGTGATCGCCGGCGCGACGCTGCTCAAGGGCCTGCGGCTCGCCCGCCGTGGGCTGGACTCCCAGACCGGGGCGGCGTTCGGAGCCGGAGCGGCCGCCTCGTTCGCGTCGACGCTCGTCTCGACGTGGCTGATCCGTCAGGTCGAGCGGGATCGATCGCTGGTCCCCTACGCGATCTATCGCGTCGCCTTGGCGGCGGCGATGATCCGGCGCCTCGCCCGGGTAAGCGAAGGACATGCGAGCTCGACGTAGTACTGCGTGTGGACTAGGGCGATGTGGCGCAAAATAGAGGGACAGGAATGAGCACCCTGCTCGGCACCATCCTCAGCGGTCGTTACCGGCTGGAGGCCCGGATCGGCGCCGGGGGAATGTCGACCGTGTACCGGGCGCTGGACGAGACACTCCAGCGGCAGGTCGCGATCAAGCTGATGAACCGGGAGGTCGCGACCGACTCCGACCAGCTCGAGCGCTTTCGACGTGAGGCCCGGGCCGTCGCCCAGCTCTCGCATCCCCACATCGTCGGCGTGATCGACGCGGGCGAAGACGAGGGGCGGCCGTACATCGTCTTCGAGTACGTCGAGGGGGAGACGCTGAAGGAGCGGATCCGCCGCCAGGGTCAACTCCCGGTAGCCGAGGCGGTCGCGTACGCGATCGAGATCGCGCGTGCGCTGGGGGCGGCCCACGCGCGTCACATCGTCCACCGTGACGTCAAGCCCCAGAACGTCCTGATCGACGAGGAGGGCTCGGCCAAGGTGACCGACTTCGGGATCGCGCGGACGCTCGACGAGGAGGGACTGACGGCCGACGGGCGGGTGATCGGTACGACCGACTACGTCGCACCCGAACAGGCACTCGGGCAGCCCGTGACCGGCCAGTCGGATCTCTATTCCCTGGGGATCGTGCTCTATGAAATGCTCAGCGGCGAGGTGCCCTACAAGGGCGACAGCCAGGTGGCGGTCGCGATGAAGCACGTTCGGGAGGAGCTTCCCGATATCCAGTTCAAGCGCCCCGAGGTCTCCGCTTCGCTGGCGGCCGTGATCGATCGTGCGACCGCCAAGCGCCCGGCGGACCGCTACGCCGACGACGCCGAGCTGATTGCCGACCTGGAGGACGTGCTGGCGATCGAGACCGCGCGGGCGGGTAGCGCGACGGGCGAGGTCACGAGCGTATTGCGCACGCTCCCCTCGCGCACACAGCGCCGGGTCCCGTTCAGGCTGCGCCACCGTGTCGTCGCGGTGGCGCTGTTGCTGGTCGCGGTGGCGCTCGCGGCCGGGCTGGTGGTCTGGCTCGGGAGCAATGCGCATCACGGCACCGGCGGGCTCGCGGTCAAGCCGCCGGCCGACGGGGCGAAGCTGATCCAGGTTCCCCTGTGCCAGACCTGCGCCCAGGGTTTCAACCCGCTCGGCAGCCCGCCCTATAACGAGACGCCGAACGCCAGCTTCGCTGTCGACAACGATCTGAATACCTACTGGGACACCCAGCAGTACTACGACCACAAGCTCGACAAGCTCGGCACCGGGATCTACGTAAACGCCAGCCCGGGCACAACGGCGCGGGTGCTGCGGATCATCGACGGGACCCCTGGCTTCACGGTCACGATCTACGGGCGCACAAACGCGCCGCCGATCAAGTGGCCCGATCCCGGCTGGACGCAGATCTCCGCCCCCACCGCGATCGGCAGTAACACGTCGATCCGGCTGACCGGCGGACAAACGCCGTACCGGTACTTCCTCGTCTGGATAACGAGCCTCGGCGGTCACGAGCAGCTCTCGATCGCCGAGATCGCCCTGTACAAATAGCCCCGCAGGATGCGGGGCTAGTGGTTGCGGTGCCTAGTAGGTGTGGCTCCGCTCCTCGGCGTGGCGCTCGAGCGCGAGCGCGAGCAGCCGGTCGAGCAGCTCCGGATACGAGAGCCCGTCGGCGACGAACAGCGACGCGAACACGCTGGTGGCGGTGAATCCGGGCATCGTGTTGAGCTCGTTGACGAGCACGTCCTCCTGCTCGACGAAGAAGTCGACCCGCGCCAACCCCGCGCAGCGGACCGCGGTGTAGGTGCTGAGGGCCAGCTCACGGACCCGCTCCCGGACGTGTCCGGGGAGCCGCGCCGGGACGACGAGCTGCATCCCGCCCGGCGTGTACTTGGCCTCGTAGTCATACCAGCCGGCTTCGCCGGCGCGGAGCAGGATCTCGCCGGGCTGCGAGGCGATCGGCTCGCCGTTGCCGATCACCGAGCACTCGACCTCCATTCCGCCCGCCGCAGCCTCGACGATCGCCAGCGGATCGTGCGCGAACGCGACCTCCAGCGCCTCGGCGAGCTCGTGCTCGCTCGTCACGCGTCCGATTCCGACCGAGGAGCCGAGCCGAGCCGGTTTGACGAACACCGGCAGCCCGAGGGCCGACAGGCTCGCCAGCACGCCGACGGGGTCGCCGGCAAGCTGGTCGGCGCGAACGGCGCGGTAATCGACCTGTGGCACGCCGCGCTGGCGCATCAGCTCCTTGAACGCGACCTTGTCGATGCATAGCGCCGAGGCGAATACGCCGGCGCCCACGTACGCGACATCGAGGCACTCGAGCAGGCCCTGGACGGTTCCGTCCTCGCCGAACGGGCCGTGCAGCGCGGGGAAGCAGACGTCGGCGCCCTCGAGCCCGCGACCGGGGACGAGCGCCAGCTCGCTGCCGTCACGCCTCCAGACGCCGTCGCGGCCGACGTCGATCTGAATCGCGGAGTGGCCACCCTGCTCCAGCCCCTCACGGATCGAGGCTGCCGAGGCGAGCGAAACCTCGTGCTCCGAGGAGCGACCGCCCCCGAGCACCGCGACCGTCAGCGGCTTCATCCCGTCGTCGTGGTCGGCGTCGTGGGCGTCGTCGGCGTCGTCGGCGTCGTGGGCGTCGTTGGCGTCGGCGGCTTGGGAGTGAACTTGCCGACGACGATCGCCACCGCGCTCCCCTTGTTGGCGCTCGCGCCTCCCGCCGGGTTCTGGCTCAGCACGACCCCGTCCTGGCTCTTGTTGGTGACGTTCTTGTTCGTCTGCGTGACCTTGAAGCCGGCCTTCTGTAGCGCGCTCGCGGCGGCCGCCGCGGTCTGCCCCTTGACGCTCGGCACGTTGGCGGTGGTTGGTGCCTGCGCGACCACGAGGTTGACGGTCGAGCCCGGGGCCGCCTGCGTGTTTCCGGCCGGGCTCTGGCTGACGACATTGCCCGGTTGTGTGGAGCTCGTCTGCTGCTGGGTCTCAGTCACCTTGAACCCGGCCTGTTGAAGCGCCTGCTTGGCCACGCTCGCCGGCTGGCCCGTCTCGTCGGGGACGTTGACCTTCTGCCTCCCGCTCGACACGAGCAGCGTCACGACGGAACCTGACGGCACCGAGGTCCCAGCGGTCGGGTCGGTGTCGATCACGTCGCCCTGCGCGATGTTGTCGCTCGGCTCGGTGACGGTCCGACCGACCTTCAGTCCCTGCTTGGTGAGCGCCTGGCGTGCCTGGGCGGGGGTGTCGCCGACCGTCGGCGGGACGGACACGTTCCCGAGCCCCGACGAGACGGTGAGCTGGACGGTCGACCCCTTGTCCGCCTTAGTGCCGCCGGTCGGGATCTCGCCGATCACGATGCCGGACTGCTGGCTGCTCGGTTGCTGCGTGACACTCACGACAAACGCGGCGTTCCGGAGGATCGCGGTCGCCACCCCCTGCTGGTCACCGACGACCGGCGGCACCGTGACCTGCGCGGGACGGGTGAGCAGGTACGCCGCCCCTCCCCCCGCCAGCAGCAGCGCCAGCAACAGGGCGATCCACGGCCATGGGCTGCGCGACCGCCGCGGTTCCTCGGGCGGGGGCGTGGCCGGGCCGGAGTCGAACGGGATCACGGGGTAGACGGGCATCGGCGGACCGGCATTGGCCGGCGGGGCCTTCGCGCCCTGGCCGCCGGCGAGACCCGCGCCTGCGACCGGCACCGCCCCGACGCCGGCGAGTGCCGCCATCGAAGCGGTCCGCTCGCCCGGCGAGCCGGCCCGGATCGCGCCCTTCGCGGCTTCCAGCGCGGCGATGAACTCGTCCGCATCGTGAGGCCGGTCGGCGGGATTCTTGTTCAGCGCCCACATCGCCACCTGCTCGAGCTCGGGCGGGATTCGTGGGTTGAAGCGCCGCGGCGCGGCGGGCGTCTCGGAGACATGCTTGAGCGCGATCGTGACCGCCGCCTCCGCGTCGAACGGGACCTGCCCGGTCAGCATCTCGTACAGCACGACGCCGACCGAGTACAGATCCGAGGCGGCGCTCACGGCGTGGCCCTGCGCCTGCTCAGGCGAGAGGTACTGGGCCGTGCCCATGATCGACCCCGTCTCGGTCATGTCCGATGCGCCCGCACGGGCGATGCCGAAGTCGGTGACCTTCGCGGTGCCGGTGTCATCCACGATCACGTTGTGGGGCTTCAGGTCCCGATGGATCACGCCGTGGCGGTGGGCGAACCGCGCTGCCTTCAGGATCTGGATCGTCAGGTCGATCGCGCGAACCGGCTCGATCGGAGCCTCCTGGCGGATCACCTGCTTGAGCGAGCGACCCGGCACGTACTCCATCGCGATGTAGTACGTACCATCGTACGAACCCCTGTCGTAGACATTGACGATGTTGGGGTGCTGGAGTCCGGCCGCGGCCTGGGCCTCACGGCGGAAGCGCTCCACGAACCCCGGGTCCTCGGCGAAGCGGCGGTGCAGGAGCTTCAGCGCCACGTTGCGCCCGAGCTGCTCGTCCTCGGCCAGGAACACGTCCGCCATCCCGCCGCTCCCGAGCCGGGAGACGACCCTGTAGCGACCGTCGATCAGGGTCCCGGCGTCGACTTCGGCCATCGTCACTTGCCCTCGGCCAGCAGCGTCTGCAGCACGGCCTTGGCGATCGGCGCCGCGACCGTGCCGCCGAAGCCCCCCTGGGACTGGTCAACGGTCACCGCGATCGCGACCTTCGGGTCCTGGGCGGGCGCGAACGCGACGAACGACGGCTGCGTCAGGTTCAGGCCGTTGGCGCCGATCGACGCGGTCCCGGTCTTTCCGGCGACGCTGATGCCGGAGAGCTGGACCGCGGTTCCGGTCCCCTCCTCGACGACCTTGGTCATCATCTGGGTGACCTCCTGCGCGGTCGTCGGGCTCATCACCTGCGAGTACACGCTCGGAGTGATCGTCTTCACCGTGACGCCGTCGCTGTTGACGACGCGGCTGGTGAAATGGGGGACCATCAGCTTGCCGCCGTTGGCGACCGCGGCGGCAACCATCGCCATCTGCAGCGGCGTGGTGCTGACGCCGCCCTCGCCGATCCCGATCCGGCCGATGTCCTCGTCCGGGCTGCCCGGCCGAAGCAGCTTGCCTGTCGTCGGGGAGTAGACGTCGCTCGGGCGCATCTCCGCCGGCGGATAGTCGAGCGGCGGGACCGAGTAGAAGCCGAAGCGCTTCATGTACTTCGTCATCGTCGGGATCCCGACGCGCTCGGCGACCTGAGCGAAGATCGTGTTGATCGAGTTGATCATCGCCGTCGTCAGCGTCTGCGGGCCCCAGGAGGTGCCACCATCGTTGGCGAGCGGCACGCCCGAGACGGTGATCGGCGAGTTGCCGTTGATGACCGAATCCGGGGTGTAGAGGCCGCTGTCGATCGCGGCCACCGCGGTCACGATTTTGAAGGTCGAGCCGGGGGCGTAGCGGGCCTGGGTGGCGCGGTTCAGCAGCGAGCAGTTCGGCGCTGCGCAGCTGGTCGGGTTGTTGTCGTCGTAGCTGGGGTTCGAGTACATCGCCAGCACGGCGCCGGTCCGCGGGTTCAGGGCGACGACCGAGCCGGCCTGACCGCCGAGCGCCTGCTTGGCCGCCTGCTGGGCCTTGGGGTCGAGCGTCGTGTGGACGTCGTCACCGACCCGCGTCGGGGTCAGCTGTCCGAAGATCGAGTTCAGGCCCGTCTGCAGCCCGCGGGTGTAGTTCCCGTCGGACAGCTCGAGTCCGGCGGCGCTTCCGGCCGTCAGGTTCGAGTAGCCGACGGCCTGCGCGAACAGCGACGAGGTCGGATAGGCGCGCTTCCAGGTGCCACCGCCGGCGGGGACCGAACGCGCCAGCGACGTGCCGTCGTCCGCCAGGAGCTGACCGCGCTTGATCTTCAGCTGCGAGACCAGCGTCAGGCTGTTGAGGCTGTTGTTGTTCAGGCTCGAGGCGTCGATCACAGTCCAGCGCGTGGTGAACACGGCCAGCAGCGCGAACAGCACCACGATCACGGCGAACAGGCGGGTGATCTGGGCGCTCAACGCGTCACCGGCCTTCGGGCCCGGTCGGACACCAGCAGCAGCAGCGCCAGCAGCACGAAGTTCGCGACGATCGACGAGCCGCCGTAGGAAACGAATGGAAGGGTGACGCCGGTCAGCGGGATCACGCGCGTGACTCCGCCGACGATCACGAACACCTGGATCGCGATAACCGCACTCAGGCCGACGGCGAGCAGCGTCGAGAACGAGTCCCGCGCCATCACCGCCGCCTTGAACCCGCGGGCGATGAACAGCAGGTAGACGACCAGCAGCGCGGCGGCGCCGAACAGCCCGAGCTCGTCGGCGATGACCGCGTAGATCATGTCCGTCTCAGGCGCGGGAATCAGGTGAATGACCGGATTACTGCCGGGGAAGGTGATCACGGCCTCGCCGAACCCTTGGCCGAACATGCCGCCCGCTGCCTGGGCGAAGATCCCGTTTGCCACCTGGTAGCTGCCAAGCGTCGCGTGGTACAGGTGGGGGTTGAGCGTGTGCAGCCAGACCTCGACCCGGGCATGGACGTGGGAGATGTGGGTGCCCAGGTACCACGCGCCGAGCGCGAACGCCAGCAGCCCGACGACCACGAACGACACCCGCCCGGTGGCGACGTAGAGCATCGCCAGCAGGCCGCCGTAGAGCATCAGCGACGAGCCCATGTCGCTGAGCAGGACCATGGTCGCCATCGCCACACCCCAGATCACGAGGATCGGGCCGAAGTGCTTGATCGGCGGAATCGTCAGTCCGAGGAACCGGTGCCCGCCGGTCACGAGCACCTGGCGTGTATCGCGCAGGTAGCTCGCGAGGAATACGACGAGACCGATCTTTGCGAACTCCTCGGGCTGGAAGCCGCCGAGCCCGGGGACCTTCACCGCCAGGTACGCGCCATTGGTGTATTGCCCGAGCCCCGGCACGCGCGGGAGCACCAGGATCAGTAGCGAGACCGCGACGATCGTGTAGCGGTAGCGCTCGAGCTTGCGGTAGTCACGGAACGCCACGATCGTCCCGGCGAACAGGATCAGCCCGATCACGAACCAGATGGCCTGACGGCGCGCCTCGGCCGGGTCGATCCGGTAGACCATCACAAGCCCGAAGCAGGCGAGCGCGGCGACCAGCGGGAACAGGTACGGGTCGGCGTAGGGCAGCGTGGCGCGGATCACCAGGTGCGCACCCAGGCAGAGGCCGAGGAAGATCGCGCCGTAGGTCAGCGAGACGTTGGAGAGAACGTTCGAGCGCTGGATGAAGACGGCCGCAAATCCAGCGGTCACGAGCAGCGTGGCGGGGATCAGACCCACCAGCTCACGGTTACGAGCGCTCAAAGCCGGTCCTCCGCGCTCACTGCGAGATCTTCCCGAGCTCCAGCTGGCGGACCAGACCGAGCGCATCCGACTGCGACCGAAGCTGGTTGTTGAAGAACTGGCCGCGCCGGTCGGCGGGAACCAGGGAGCCGGGCACCCCGGAGACGACATAGGTCTCGTACAAGTTGATCCCGGCCGGCAGGCCGTATGGCAGTCCGCGGTAGACCGTCACGATGCCCTGGGCGTTCGTGCCGATGAAATACAGCTGGCGGGTCGCGAGGTACCCGCCCCCGCCGATCAGGAACAGCACGATCACGAGCGCGGTGAGCGCCGCGAGCGGCTTTGCGAACCGGCGCGGGCGGCGCGGGTGATCCGGCGGCTGCCGCTCGGCGGGAGGCTGTGACCGCACCCGCGCTGGCCGGGATGCGACGGCGACCCCCGGTCCGGCCGACCGCGACGGCGCCGGCGTGACCGCTGGCGCAGCCTGGGATTCCTGCTCCTCGGCGGCTGGAGTCGCGGGAGCGGTCCCGCCAACGATTGTCGGCTGGTCGGTCTGACCCTCGCGTCCGACCTCTTCGACGCGGAACAGGATCACCGTGATGTTGTCCCGCCCGCCGGCATCGTTTGCCTCGTCGATCAGTCCGGTGGCGGCAGTGTCGAGGTCCGGCGCGTTGCGCAGGACCTGCTTCACACGGTCTTCGGAGATCATCGATGTAAGCCCGTCGCTGCAGAGCAGGACGACGTCACCGGCTCGCACCGGGTAGGTCCACGTGTCGACCTCGACCTCGGGCTCGGGTCCGAGCGCCCTCGTGATGATCGAGCGCTGCGGGTGCTCGGCTGCCTGCTCCTCGGTCAGCTTGCCCTGCCGGACGAGCTCGTCGACGAGCGAGTGGTCCTGGGTCAGGCGGGTGAGCTCCCCGTCGCGGAACAGATACGCACGGCTGTCGCCGACGTGCGCGAGCGCCACCTCCGAGTCGCCGAGGTACGCCGCCGTGAGCGTGGTGCCCATGCCCTCCCGCCCCTGCTCGGCGCGAGACACGTCGTAGATCCGGTGGTTGGCGTCCCGTACCCGGTCGGCGAGTCGCTCCTCCGGGGTGCCCTTCTCGGGCAGCCCCTGCTCGAACGTCTCGGTGGCGATCCGCGACGCCACCTCCCCCGCCTGCGCACCACCCATGCCATCGGCCACGACGAACACAGGCGCACGGACGAACGCGCTGTCCTCGTTCTCCCGGCGCTGGCGGCCGGTGTCGGTCTTCCAGATGGTTTCCGCTGCTCGCAACATCGTCATTGCAGGTATGAGAACTCCGAATCCCCGATCCGGATGCGATCGCCCGGATGTAACGGCTGCGGGCCGTCGACCGGCTCCTCGTTGAGGTAGGTGCCGTTGGTCGAACCGAGGTCCTCGAGCACCAGCACGTACCCCTGTCGGCTGATTCGTGCGTGGCGCGACGACGCAAACGGATCCTCGATCTGGATCTCGACGTCGCCGCGGCCGAGCGTAGCGCCCTGGTGCGGGATCTCATAGGCGGTCCCCGATTCGTGACCAGGGGCCCGCTCGACCAGCAGCCGCGGCTCGAACTCCAGGACATCGCCCCCGTCCAGCGGCGCGCCGGCGGCGTACATGCTGGTTGCGTCCGACCGGGTTTCCGGGGCCGACCGCGGGGCGCCACCCCGGCGCATGTCGCGCAGCGCGCTCCAGGCTACCCACATCAGAAACAGGTAGAGGACCGCGAGGAAGCCGAACTTTAGACCTACGGAGACTGGCTGAAGCATGGTCTGGTCGTTATTCGAGCTCGAACCTGAGGACAGTCGAACCGAGCTCGATCTCGTCTCCAGGCCGGATGACCTCCGAGCGCTCGACCGGTCGGCCGTTGATTCGGGAGCCGTTGGTCGAGCCGAGGTCGGTGAGCACCCAGGATCCGCCGCGGGGCCGGATCTCGGCGTGCTGGCGCGAGATGTTCGGGTCGTTCAGGACCACGTCGCTCTGGCGGCTGCGCCCCAGCGTCACGCCGGTCGGCCCGACTACCAGCCGGCGCCCGTCCAGCAGCAGCAGCGCGGTCTGGGACCGGGCCTGAGCCCGCTCCTCCAGCGGCTCGGCGAGCCGTTCGGCGTTGCTGTAGATCATCGTCCGCCCGGACTGCTCGGCGGCGGGGACCGGCTCGGGCTCGTCGCGCTCCGGCGTCACGACCCCCGTCTGAATCCCGAACTCGCCGAGCCCGAGCCTGCCGTCGGTCTCGAATTCGATCACCGGCCGGCCCGGCAGCGTGAAGCGCTCGCGACGCGCGTGCTCGAGCAGGTATCCGGCAAGCTCATCGGCCAAGGCGGCCTCGTAACCCGCGAAGCGCTCGCGGTCGCGCGGGGACAGGAACACGCGGTATTCGTTCGGGACGTAGGTGCGCGACAGCGAGAAGGACTTGTTCTCCTCCATTTCCCGCGTGAGCTTGCGAGCAATCTCGACAGGACGCACCTCCGATCTGAAAGCACGGTTGAAGGTGCCTTCGATCAGGCCTGCGATCTTGCTTTCGAGGGTACGAAGAACGCTCATTGCGGTGGGCCGCTGCGGCGCCTGGACAAGCGTCGGATAACGAGGCTTCAGCGCGGTTTCATGCTACGCGAGTCCAGCCACAGTGGCACCGGATCGTGGCTCGAGGCGCCTTCGCCGCAGCAGGGCGGGCAGGAGCGCCACGACCGCGGCGCACACAGCGCCGAGGACAGCCGCGCCGGGGCGTAGCGTGATCCCGGCGTGGCCGACGCGGAGCGCGGCCTCCGTGGCGGAGGCCAGCGCCGCGGTCCAGAAGCTCACGAGCACGATCTGAAGGGGCAGCGAGCGGCTAGCGGTGGTCCACGGGAGCGCGACTGCGGCGAGCGCCCAGACCAGCGCCGGCGCCAGCATCCCCGAGCTGAGAAGCGGTCCGAGGACGTGGTTGGCGGTCACGTACAGCGACGGCATCCAGATCGACCGGGCTGGGGCCCCGGGAACGAGCCCGGCGTAGAGGCCGTGGCCGCCGAGCGCGCCCGCCGCCGCGAGCCAGATCCAGCCGGTCGCCCCGAGCGCCGCCCGCTGCCAGGGCCCGTTCGCGCGGCCCGCGAGCGCCGGCCATGCGCCGGCGAGACTCAGGAAGCCGAGCGCCGGCGCCGCCGCCGCCAGCGGCCAGCGGGCCGGGCGGCGAAGCATCAGCACCAGCGGAACGAGCGCCGCCACGCCGACGAGCAGGGCCGCTCCGGCGCGGCCCTGGGCGGTCAGCATGCCCGCCGCGGCGAGCGTGACCGCGAGCCACCCGAGCCGGGGCAGCGCCGCCACGGCCAGCCCGGCGATGAGCGCCGCGACCGCCGGGCTGATCGGCGGATGGGCGCAAACGTCAGCCGCGATCCAGGCGGCGATCCCGCCTGTCGCGACTCCCGCCGCCGCCCGCTCCGGCCATCCGATCTGCCCGGTGGGCTCGCCGGCTTCGGCGGCGCCGGTTCGGCGGTGCTCGGCGAACACCTCGTCCGCGGGTTCCGTCGGCTGGCGGGTCAGCGCCGGCCACGGGCTCTCGACCACACCTGGCTGGTCACCGACGTTGTCCAGCGAGACCACCAGCCCCGCGCGGAGCTCCTCCACGCTCCCGCGCTCCCGCGCGCGGGGCCGCAGCGCGAGGTCGATCGCCTGGGCCAGCTCCCGCGGGATCTCCCGGCGCTGCCGGCGCAGCGGCGGGAGATGGGCGCCCAGCCGGCGCGCGCGCTGAGCGGCCGTGCCGGCCGCGACCGGGTTGACGCCGGTCAGCGCCTCGTAGAGGACGAGCGCGAGCGAGTAGAGGTCGGCGGCTGCACCGGCCTCGCGGCCCTCGGCCTGCTCTGGCGCCATGTAGGCCGCGGTGCCGATCACGTCACCCGTGCGGGTCAGCGAATCCCCTCCGATCACCCGGGCGACTCCGAAGTCCGTGAGCTTCGCGATCTGCGTCGGGGCGGCCGGGCGCTCCGGCACGAGCACGTTCGACGGCTTCACGTCGCGGTGCACGACCCCCTGGGCGTGGGCGTGCGCTAGCGCGTCGCACAGGGCGACCCCGATCTGGACGATGTCGCGGTCCGACAGCCGCCCGGCCTCGAGCAGCTCAGCGAGCGTCGCACCGCGGACCAGCTCCGAGACCAGGTAGGCGCCGTCATCGTCGACCGCGGCTTCGTAAAGCGTGACGATTCCGGGGTGGCTGAGCCGGGCGGCGGCGCGCGCCTCCCGCTCGAAGCGGCCGCCGACTACCCGCTCGCGCGGGAGCACCTTGACCGCCACGTCGCGCTCGAGCCGCTCGTCACGCGCCAGCCAGACCGTGCCGAAGCCGCCGGACCCGAGTTGGCGGTGTAGGCGGTAGCGGTCCAGGACCAGGCTGGCGCCCGGGTGCGCCGGGCCAGGCGACGCGCGGGTGCGGTCCGTCCGCGTGAGATGCGTCATCCGGACGCTTTTCCACGTTGCAAGCCCCTTCCCTTGTTCGCCATCTTGCTCTTTGTACGTTCATACTGCGCCTGCCAATCGCTGCAAGGAGCGAGAAGTTTGTCGTTCTTCGATGACGTGGAGGAGACCCGAGCAGAGCCGTCCGCCGAGCCTCGGCGGCGCGAGCCCCGCCCTGGCCGCAGACCGCCGGGCGGCACGCGGCCGCCGCGGGGCGGCTCGCGAGGGGGCTCCCGAGGCGGCTCGCGGGGTCCGGTCGACGAGCAGGCGATCCGCGTGCGGCGCGCCGTTGCCGCCGTCGCGCTGCTGGTGATCCTGATCCTCGTGATCCTCGGAGTCCACAGCTGCCAGGTCAGCCAGACAAACAGCGCGCTGCGCGACTACAGCAACAGCGTCGCGTCGGTGATGCGCTCCTCGATCAACAACGGTCAGCAGTTCTTCACGCTGCTGGCCAGCGGCGGCGGCTCGAGCAACGCGCCGGCGCTCCACAGCCAGATCGACGAGACCCGGCTGACCGCCCAGGGCCAGCTGAATAACGCGCAGGGCTTCAGCGTCCCCGACCAGGACAAGACCGCTCAGCAGGAGGTGTTGCTGTCGCTGCAGATGCGGCTCGACGGGATCTCGAACATCGCGCAGCAGATCGAGCCGGCGTTGCAAGCCTCGACAAGCACGGCGGCCGTCAACCAGATCGCGGCGGAGATGGCACGGTTCTACTCGTCGGACGTGACCTACAAGGACTACGCGCTGCCGGGGATCGTCAGCGCGCTGCACAGCGCCGGGATCTCGGTCGGTGGTTCGAACGGGCAACCGCTCGAAACGGGGCAGTTCCTGCCGAGCCTTCAGTGGCTGACGCCCACCTACATCGCCCAGCAACTGCACACCACGGTCAAGACCGCCAACGCGAACTGCACGCCCTCGGCGCAGCGCGGCCACTCCGTGAACTCGGTCAGCGTGGGCGGGAACACGCTGCAGTCAGGGTCGACGAACACAGTGCCGGCGAGCCCGCCGCCGACGTTCAGCCTGACGATCGGCACCGGCAACATGACCGAGACGAACGTCACGCTCAAGGTCACGCTGAGCGGCTCGTCGATCAGCGGCCAGACGGTGCTGCCGCAGACGCCCGCGAACCAGACCGCCACGGGGCAGGTAACCCTCAACGGCTCGCCCCCGCCCGGTAACTACACGGTTACCGCCCAGGTCGTGCCGGTGCCGTGCGAGGAGAACACCTCGAACAACACGGTGACGTTCCCCGTCACCTTCCAGTAGGCCGCCGGCGCCAACGTGCCGACGGCAGGGGCGCGCATCCCGGCGCGACCCTATGCTTCCCGCGGTGCACAACATCACGAGCACTGCGGGGATCGTCGCGCTGGCCGCTGGGGCGGTCGCGATCGTGGCGCTGCTGTTCTGCACGGCGCTGGCCGTGCGGCTGCGCCGCCTGCGCGCCGACCAGCGGGTGATCCTCGGCGACGGGAGCGAGGACCTGGTCACGCACGCCGCCGCCCTGCGTCAGCAGTTCGAGGCTTTGTACGAGTGGGTGCAGGACGCGGCTGTCCGGCTCTCATCGCGGATGGACACCGCCGAGCAGCGGCTCGACGGCGCGGTCGCCTACAGCGCGCTGATCCGCTACGACGCGTACGGCGAGATGTCCGGACGGCAATCCACCTCGATCGCGTTGCTCGACGCGAGGCGGACCGGCCTCGTGCTCTCCTCGATCCACCATCGCG
>DATKFF010000347.1:0-7072 GCA_035511595.1 Solirubrobacteraceae bacterium
TCTCGTCCATGAAAATGATGCAGGGGGAGTTCTGTTTGGCCTGCTCGAACAGGTCGCGAACGCGTGACGCGCCGACGCCGACGAACATCTCGACGAAGTCAGAGCCGGAGATCGAGAAGAACGGCACGCCCGCCTCTCCCGCGACGGCCCGCGCCAGCAGGGTCTTGCCGGTACCCGGCGGGCCGTACAGGAGCACCCCCTTGGGGATCCGCGCCCCAAGGGCCTGGAACTTCTTGGGGTTCTCCAGGAACTCCTTGATCTCGTGCAATTCCTCAACGGCTTCGTCGACCCCCGCGACGTCCCTGAACGTGATCTTCGGCGAGTCGACCGACATCCGCTTGGCGCGTGACTTGCCGAACGACATCACCTTCGAGCCGCCGCCCTGGACCTGGTTCATCAGGAAGATCCAGAACCCGATGAAGATCACGAACGGGAGCAGGTAGGTGAGCAGCGACAGCCACCCGCTGGAGGTCTTGCCCTGGATGTCGAAGGCGTTCGGTGCGACGTGCGCGCGGGCGAGGTTGATCAGCTGCGGCGCGTAGGAGTCCGGGAACCCGACCGTGTACTTCGTGCTGCCGGCGGCCGGCGTCAGCGTCACCGCGACGGTGTTGTCCTTCTCGTGCAGCGAAAGGCTCTTGACCTCGTTGTTCTCCAGCTGGTAGATCAGGTTGCCGAACGACTGGCGCTGCGTATGGGTGGAGGTCCCGATCAGCTTTTGGGCGAAAAACGCCAGCACGACCACAATCAGGATCGGGAACGCTGCGCTCTTGAAGAACCTGCTCATAAGGTGATCTCGCGGCCTCGGTGCCCTTCGGCGAATTGCCTAGCGTAGCAGCTGGATTTGGCCGGATGGCCAGTCTGCGCGGCCGGTCTCACTCCTTCAACGCGGCCACGTAAGGCAAGTTGCGGTAGCGCTCGCCATGGTCCAGGCCGTACCCGATCGCGAACCGGTTGGGAATCTCGAAGCCCACATACCTGGTGGGTAGATCGACCTTCTGGCGCTCGGGCTTGACCAGCAGCGCGCAGACCTCGAGCGAGCGGGGGTTGCGCCCCGCGAGGTTGCGCATCAGATACTGGAGCGTGAGCCCTGAGTCGACGATGTCCTCGACGATCAGCACGTCGCGACCCTCGATCGCCGCGTCGAGGTCCTTGAGGATCCGGACGACCCCCGAAGACTTGGTCGCCGAGCCGTACGAGGCGACCGCCATGAAGTCGACCTCGACCGGCATGTCGAGGTGGCGCATCAGGTCAGACAGGAAGAACACGGCGCCCTTGAGCACGCCGACGAGCACGAGGTCCTTGCCCTCGTAGTCGCGGGCGATCTCGTCCGCCAGCTCGCGGACCCGACGCTCGAGGTCCTCCGCCGGGACGAGGACCTCGCCGATCTTGCCGTCGTCATCCACGCGGGGTTAGTTTATGGGCGGGCTGGCGCCCGCCCGTGGTTCGGCACTCGAACCTCAGCGTCCCCCGCTCGGCGACGGCCCGTACGCCGTGGGGCAGGTCGAGCGCCGCATCGTCGCGGAGCGCGAGCAGCTCCTCGGCGCGGCGGGCGGTCCCCGGGGCCGGGCCACCCGCGGCGCCGTCCGCCAGCCGCTGCAGCACCAGCCGCGCCAGCGCCAGCGGGACCGTCCGCAACCGCTGCAGCTCGATCTCCCGGCGCCCGCCCAGCGTCTCGTCGACGAGCCCCTGGAGCACGGCGTCTTCGTCGCGCAGCGTCGCGGCGAGCGCGAGCACGTTCTCGACCGCCGCGGGATGCACGGCTTGCAGCGCGGGCACCAGCCCCTCGCGCACGCGCCCGCGCGCGTACGCGTCCGAAGAGTTGCTCTCGTCCTCGCGCCAGCGCAGCCCGCGCTCCTCGCAGTAGGCGGCGGTCTCGGCGCGGGTGAAGGCGAGCAGCGGCCGCACCAGCAGTCCTTCGCGCGGGCGCATCCCCAGCAGCGCACGGCGGCTCGGCGAGGAGGCGAGCCGGTAGAGGATCGTCTCCACCTGGTCGGTCGCGGTGTGGCCTGCGGCCACGTCGGCTCCGCGCGCGGTCGCCAGCTGGGCTGCGGCGCCGTACCGCGCGTCGCGGGCCCACGCTTGCAGGTTGCCGGTCTCCGGCCGGCGCGGATGTCGGACGTCGAGGCCGACGCTCAGCCCCTCGCACAGCTCCGCGCAGTAGCGCTCGTCGTCGTCGGCCGTGTCGCGCAGCGCGTAGTTGACGTGCAGGGCGCTGACCGCGTCGGCGCCGGCGATTCTGACCGCCAGGTCGATCAAACTGACCGAGTCCCTGCCTCCGGATAGCAGGACAACCACCGGCCGACCCGCAGCGAGGAGGCCCTCGGCGCGGACCTCCTCAAACATCACTCGTCCTCGCTTCGCTGCCGCGCCAGGAAGATCTCGGTCGACTCGGTGAAGCCCTTCAGCCGCACCTCGGCGATCCGCTCGAACACCAGGTGGGATCCCGCCCGCTCGACGACCGGGCGCGTCACCAGCACCTCGCCGCCGGCCGAGCGGGCCGCCACGCGTGAGGTGATGTTGACGTCACGGCCGTAGTAGTCGCCGTCGCGATACAGCGCGTCGCCGTAGTGGATCCCGATCCGCGGCGGCGCCCGGCTGACGTACAGCTGCTGGAACCCGACAGCCCAATCGGTCAGCGCCGCCGGGTCTGAGCCGACGATCATCACCTCGTCGCCGATCGTCTTGATCACGCGCGCGTCCTCAGGGAGCGTCGTCTCAACGGCCTCGACGAACCGCTCCACCGCGTCGACCGCCTCCAGCTCGCCCTCCTCCTCGGTCAGGCGCGTGTAACCGGCCAGGTCGGCGAACGCGATCGCCACCCGGAGCCGCCCGAGGTCGATCGCGTCGGTGTCGAGCTCGGTCTCCATGTGCCCGACGACGTCCTGCTCGACGAAGTGCTGCAGATAGCGCTGGTGCACCTGATCCATCACCGGCGAGGCGAGCGGCAGGAGCTCGCGGGTGATCGCGAGCATCTCCTCGGACATCTCGACGCCGCTTGCCCCGGAGCGCATCAGCGGCTCGTGGACGTAGAGGTGAAACAGCCGCACCTCGGCGTCGGCCACCTGCGCCATCGCCTGGCCGTAGACGCGCACGAGCTGAAGCATCGCGACGAGCGGCAGCCCGGCCGACAGCACCGCGGCGACGTAGCGCAGCAGCTGCACGTCCTCGGAAGAGAGCGCCTCGGTCTGCGCCGGGCTCATTCCGAGCGCCGCGAACACACGCTCCACGAGCGCCGGCTCGAGCCTGGTCTCGGCCGCCGCCTGCTTGAGCGTGTAGACGCGGTCGTCTACCGCCGGGAACAGCTCCTCGATATAGCCGAACGCCAGGCGACCCTGTTCGGTTGCCTGGCGGATCTCCGCGAGCGAGTGGCCGCGCTCACGCAGCCGCGCCACGATCCGGGCGTGACCGACCGCGCCGGGGGACCAGCCGCCGTCGCTTTCGTACTGCGGGATCAGCCCGTCCCGCACCCAGCGCCTCAGCGTTCCGGGCGAAACACCGGCCCTGGCGGCGGCCTCCTGGAACGGCAGCCCGGTGCCTCCGGTGCTCCCGTTGCGGGAGGCGGTTGTTCTGGCGGTCCGCAGGCGGGTCGGTGCCATGCCCCAATAGTGCCTCAAGCGGGCATGATTCAGCGGCGGGATCCCGTGTGAGAGGCGAGATCCCGCCGCCCGCGGGACTAACGGCCCGCCGCGTCGGCCTTAGGCGCTCGTCTCGTTTCCGGCGGCGCCTCGCAGGGTTTCTCCCGGGGGCTGCCCGGCAGCGACCCTACGTTCTGGCCTGGTGCCTTGCTCGAGGGGCAAGGTCTACTCGCCGGCGGGGAGTCTGTCAATCCCCTCCGCGCTGAAATTCTCCCATTTCCCGGAGAATCAGACCTCGAGGTGCGGGTAGTCCGCGGCGATCATCTCCCGGTAGCGCGCAAACAACGGCTTCGTGATCGGGATGATCGCGAGCGCCGCCTTCACGTCGCCGCCGGCCTTGATCCGCCGGCGCGCGATCGCGATCGCGACGTTCTCCTTGCCCTGGAAGTACCGGTTGGCGGTCTCCGAGCTCATCGTCATCCGCACCTGCGGCTCCCACGCCACCCGGTCGGTCCACTCCCAGGCCAGGTTCGGCTCGCCGTCCTCCCCGGCCCGGATGTTGACCACCATCTCCAGATCGGTGAACTCGAACCGCTGCGGGGTGTCGGCCTCGCGCAGGCGCGGGCCCATCTCCGGGTCCTCGCTCATCAGCGCGAACGTGCGGTCCATTACCTCCCGGAACTCCTGCGGAGAGCTGAACACGGTCATGTGCGCCCAGCCCGTCGGCGTCTCATGGCGGCGGAGTGTAGTTATGTGCGGGTTACCTGACGGTCTCTCGCGCGCGTGTGACTGAGCCCATCCACCTCCACCCCACCGCCCCGCTCGCCGAACGGGTCCTGCTGCCTGGGGACCCGGGGCGCGCGCTGCGCCTCGCCCAGGCGCTGCTCGAGAAGCCCGCGATGTTCAACCACAACCGCGGCCTGTGGGGATACACGGGGGCCGCGGTCGACGGCCTGCCGCTGACGATCCAGAGCACGGGCATGGGCGGTCCCAGCGCCGCGATCGTGGTCGCCGAGCTGGTCGACCTCGGGGCGCGCCGGCTGTTGCGCGTCGGCACGTGCGGTGGGCTCGATCCTGGGCTGGCGCTCGGCGACCTGCTGGTGGCGACCGAGGCGATCCCGGAGGACGGGACGAGCCACGCGCTCGGCGGCGATGCCCCGCTGGCCCCCGACCCAGGGCTGATGGCGGCGCTGCTCGCAGCCGCCGGCGACGGCGTCCGGGCCGGGCCTGTGGTCTCCACCGACCTCTTCTACGACGGCCGTGAGAACGCCGAGCTCGAGTGGCTCGCGCAGGGCGCCCTGGCGGTCGAGATGGAGACCGCGACGCTATTCGCGCTCGCGCGGCGGCGCAAACTCCAGGCCGCCGCGCTGTTGCTCGTGTCCGATCTCCTGCTGCCAGCGCGCACGCGGATCTCCGCCGATGCGCTGCTGGCCGGAGAGGGGCGCCTCGGCGCGCTCGCCGCCCGTGCGCTCGCCGAGTCAGCGATCAGCGAGTAACGGCTCTCAGCGCGCCGGGGACTCGGATCGCTCCGCGAGCGCGGTCTCGATCCGTTCCAGCGCGGCCTCGATCTCGTCGAGCCGCCGCGCGAGCGGCGCCTCGTCGAGGCCGGCCACCCGCTGCTCGACCCGGTCGAGCACGTCCTCGACGCCCTCGAGTCGCTGCGAGACCGAGCGCAGGCGCCTGGTCAGCCGCTCGAGGTCGCTCGCCGATGGGAGGTTGAGCGCGCTGAGCGCTACCTCCTGCGCGTGCATCGCCCGCTCGCGAGTCTCGAGCGCCGCCGACAGCGCGCCGGACACGAGGGGATTCTCGAGCAGATCCTGGGCGAGCTTTCCGATCGTCTCCTCCCCCTGCCGGGTCATTCGCTGGCGAAGTCCTTCGTCCTGGTTCGAGTCGTCCACGGTCAGGCGCACTCTAGCGGCCTCGGAATCTCGGGTGCCCGCCTTCGCCTGATGCGGCGTCGTCGCGACAAGTCTCAATCTGAACCCGAGCCTTATGGCGGATCTGCAAAGCGTCCGGGATCGAGGGCGTCCGCTACAGTCTCGACCGCCGTTGGCCGACCTGATCGAAGCGGCGGCTTGGGCAAGCTCTGGCGGGCCCTCCGCCGTTAATTACAAGGACCCGATCAGTCCACCCGCGAAACGACCGATTCAAGCGACGGTTCTGCGTTGCAAAGCTCAGCGGCAATCGTTAGCGTCCCTGCCGCGCCGCCCTGTGTATGCGGTGCGGTTCAGTTACGCACTGGCCGTGGCGGGAGGAGATAGAGCAGCGTGTCGAGAAGCCGGAAGCTGAAAACTGTTGCCATTACCGTGAGCGCGGCGCTCGCGACGATGGCGATTGGGGCGATCCCGAGCGCGTCGGCCGACACCTGCACGCTGACCGTCGGACTGCCGACCGGCGGCACCACCACGCTGACGGTCAACGCCGCCCCCGGGACCCCGCCCGCGTCACTCGTTCCTCCGGGCGACACGCTCGTCTCGGCCAACTGCACCCCGTCGACGAGCACGACGCCGTCGGCGACGGTCACGACCACTGCGACGACGCCGCCGACGACTACGACGACGACGCCAACGTCCACCTCGACGACGCCGCAGCCGAGCCCGAAGCCGGGGTCCTCGTCAGGCAAGAAGCACACGTCCGGCTCGACGGGTCCGACCGGCCCCTCCTCCAAGGATCTGCAGGGTGCCGGGAGCAACGTCGTCTCGACGACCACCACGACCGCGAAGGGGGCGCCGAAGCCGCCCGCCCCGACATCCACGAACGGGGTGCCGACGCCGGCGAACCCGACGTTCTCGTTCGCGCTCCCGGGTCCGGCGCCGCTGGGCGTCCCGAACTTCTTCATCGACAGCTTCCAGATCCCGCCGTTCCTGCTCCCGATCTACCAGGCGGCGGGGATCGAGTACGACGTGCCGTGGCAGGTCCTTGCCGCGATCAACGAGATCGAGACCGACTACGGCCGCAACCTGTCGGTCTCGACCGCGGGCGCAGTCGGATGGATGCAGTTCATCCCGTCGACCTGGAAGCGCTACGGAGTCGACGCGACCGGCTCCGGGTATGCGGACCCGTATAACCCGGTCGACGCGATCTTCGCGGCCGCCCGCTACCTGCACGCGGCCGGCGCCTCGCACAACCTGCCCGACGCGGTGTACGCGTACAACCACGCATGGTGGTACGTGCAGTCGGTGCTGCTGCGCGCGAAGCTGATCGGCGGGATGCCAAGCGATCTGGTCGGCGCGCTGACCGGACTCGTCGAGGGGCACTTCCCCGTCGCCGCCCCGGCCAAGTACGCCGACAGCGCGGTCACGAAGCTCGCGAGCAAGCGGGTCAAGACGTCGAACGCGGCGATCACGATCGACTCGAACCCGGGCGCGACCGGGACCAACATCTTCGCGGCGCAGGGCTCGCCGGTGATCGCGGTCAACGACGGCAAGGTCGTCAAGATCGGCCACAGCCAGAAGCTCGGTAAGTATCTGGAGCTTCAGGACTCGACCGGCAACGTC
>DATKFF010000348.1:0-2096 GCA_035511595.1 Solirubrobacteraceae bacterium
GGAGCATGTCGAGCGCGACCCGGCTCACGACGGTTGTCAGCCAACCGCGCATGTTCTCTACCGCGCTGGTGTCGGAGCGGTTCAGGCGCAGCCACGCCTCCTGGACCGCGTCGTCGGCCTCGGCGACCGAGCCGAGGATTCGGTAGGCGACCGCGCGCAGATGCGTGCGGTTGGCCTCGAACTGGTCTGTCCGGAACTCGTGTGCGTCCATCGGTCACATCCTCTCGGCGGGATCCGTCATATCAGTGACGAACCGGGAGGGCCCGATGTGACCGGTCCGTCGCCATTTCGACACGACCGGAGGGAATTGACATGTACGCAATCGAAGCGCATGACCTGCGCAAGACCTATCCCGGCGGCGTCGAGGCCGTCCGGGGCGTCGACTTCGACGTCGACCCGAACGAGGTCTTCGGCCTGCTCGGCCCCAACGGCGCCGGCAAGTCAACGACCGTCGGGATGTTCACGACC
Organism: Solirubrobacteraceae bacterium; assembly: GCA_035511595.1. Lineage (GTDB taxonomy): Bacteria > Actinomycetota > Thermoleophilia > Solirubrobacterales > Solirubrobacteraceae > Palsa-465. The sequence goes on from DATKFF010000348.1 coordinate 469, forward strand.
ACGATCGCGCCTACCGGCGGGGTCGCCCGGCTTGCCGGCTACGACGTGGCGAAGCAGCCGTTGCTCGCACGCAGCGTCAGCAGTGTCGTGTTCCAGGAGGCGGTCGTCGACACGCCGCTGACCGGGCGCGCAAATCTCGAGCTGCATGCCCGGCTCTGGGGCGTCGCCGCCGACCGGGCGAACAGGCGGATCGGCGAGCTCGCCGAGGCACTCGGACTCCGAGACCTGCTTGACCGCACCGTCGCGACCTACTCCGGCGGCGAGCGTCGCCGGCTCGAGATCGCGCGGGCGCTGGTGTCCACGCCGCAGGTGCTGTTCCTGGATGAGCCGACGGTCGGGCTCGACCCGCGGATCCGCCACGAGCTGCTCGACGTGATCGCGGGTCTGCGCGCGCGTGAGGAGCTGACGATCCTGGTGACCACCCACTACCTCGACGAGGCCCAGCGGCTGTGCGACCGCGTCGCGATCATCCACCAGGGATCGATCGTCGCGCTCGACAGTCCCCAGGCGCTGCTCGAGGGACTGGGCAAGGAAATCCTGGAGTTCAGGATCGACGGGGACCCCGAGCTGGCGATCGGCGTGCTGCGGTTCCGCGGCATCGCCGGCGACGACGCATTCGCCGTCGGCGCCCGGGTCACCGTTCCGCTGCATCGCCACCCAGCGACCGAGGCGCTCGCGGTGATCGAGTCCGAGCGCCTGCGCGCGTCCGAGATCGCCACCCGCGTCCCGACCCTCGACGACGTCTATCTCAAGTTCACCGGCGCCCAGCTGGCCGAGGCCGCCTGAGCGCCGCCGAAAGGAGTCCAACGATGGCAACCACAGTTGCAGAACCAACCGTATTCCCCCTCCCGCGACGGCCGCGGACCCGCACCACGAGCGTGCTGCTGACGCTCGCCAGGCGGCGGGCGATGCTGACGTCGCGGACGCCGCGCCAGATCGCGGTGCCGCTGCTGGGGCCCGCGCTGCTGGCGCTGATCCTGGCGCCGGCGCTGAAGAAGGCGACTGGCGGCCTTCACTCGCACATCGACTACACCTCATACGTCGGGGTCGGCGCCGTCGGCCTCGTGATCCCGCTCAGCTGCGTGTTCGCGGGGCTGAGCGTGCTGGTCGACCGCGCCAGCGGCGCCCAGCGGGAGCTCCTGGCCGCCCCCGTCCCGCGCGCGTTCCTGGTGCTCGGGAACCTGATCGTCGCGCTCGGGCTCGCGGCCCTGCAGGCCTTCGTCGTCGTCGGCCTATCCGCCGCCCGGGGCGGCGCCTTCCACATCACCGCGACCGGCGCGGCGTGGTTCCTGGCCGCCTCGCTCGTGTTCACCGTGTTCATGTACTCGCTCGCAGAGCTGGTCGCCAGCCGCGTGACCAAGCAGGAGGACTACGTCGGCGCTATCCCGGTGCTCGCGATCCTGCCGTTCTTCTTCGCGGGCGCGCTGTTCCCGATCAGCGCGATGCCGAGCTTCCTGACCGACATCGCCAAGGTGATGCCGCTGACCCACGCGCTGGCGCTGCTGCGCTACGGGTTCATCGACCCGAGCGGTCGCGGGCTCCACGACATCTGGGGGATGAGCAACGCCACGTCCGAGGCGTGGCTCAGTCTCGCCGTCGTGCTCGTCTGGGCGGTGGCACTCGTGGGG
>DATKFF010000349.1:0-7755 GCA_035511595.1 Solirubrobacteraceae bacterium
GTAACCATTGGTCGCAACCGATCCGGGGCTGAAGCTCTTCAGCGGAAACCCGGTCGGCCCAGGGACCGCGGTCCTTGTCGGGCTGAAGTCAGGGGCGCCCTGGAAGTGGATCACGGCCGGTCCGAACGGATTGTCCTGAGGCGACGGGTTGTCCTCGGTGACCGTCTGGACTGCGGCGGGGTCGCCAATCCCGATGTTGGCGAGCTTCGGCGCGTAGTTGACGCCGAGGTCGTGGGCGAGTCCTGAGTCCGAGGCGTCGAGCAGGACGTACCAGACACGCTCCCTCTGGCTTGGGTTGCCGGGGACCGGCGCGTCGCCCGGATAGATCGGCAGGCGGACCGTGTCGTTGTTGAGGTTGACCTGGATCGCGCTCTCCTCGGTCAGATGATTGCGCGGCAGCAGGCCGCTCAACTGACCGAGTCCGGCGGCCGAGCCAGAGTTCCGCGCGCCGTCGTGGCGTGCCGCGCCGTGGTGGCGTGCGTGAGACGGGCGTGCCGAGGCGAGCGCCACCGCCCCGGTGAGACCGAGCACCAAGACAGCTCCCAGCGCGCTCAGGCGCGCCGCGAGCGACCTGACCGAAACCCGCCTGATGGCGCGTTTCAGCCCTGCGTATCCAAACATGTGTGGCTCCTTCCGGGCACCCTCTCTGAGGCGACCCCTTGCGTGACGGATCACGGGCTCTGACCCGGGAACGCGGCCAGTCGTTCTTACGATTCGGTGACGCCGCGAGGCGTGAAGCAGCTAGGCAGCGGGAAGCGTGAATCGCACGCGGGTCCCACGCGGCGCCCTGGGCAGCCAGATTCGGCCGCCGTGTGCCTCCACGATTGCCCGGGCTACGGCCAGGCCGAGCCCGGCGGTGCGGGGGGAGCGGGGGTCCTTCCCAGCTTGGTAGAAGGGGGCAAACACGCGCTGGCGCTCCTCCGGAGCGATCCCGGTCCCGGTGTCGGCCACCTCGACCCCGATCCCGCCGGCCAGACGCTCGACCCGGATGACGATCTCGCCGTGCGAGGGCGTGTGGCGGATCGCGTTCTCGATCAGGTTGAACAGCACGCGTCGCACCTTCTCGCGGTTGGCGCGCGCGGGCCCGAGCCGGGCTGAAAGCTCAGCGCGGAGGGTGATCCCCCGGCGCTCGGCCTGCACCGCCATCGCCGCGACGGTCTCCGTCACGAGCTCGCCGACCGGCACGCCCTCGACCGGCCATGAGATGTCGCCGGCCTCGATGCGTGAGAGCTCGAACAGATCATCGATCATCGCCTCGAGCGCGCCGATGTGCGTGCGCATCCGGTTGACGTACTCGCGGCGCCCGGCTCCGTCGACGATCTGGTCGTCAACCGCCTCGGTCAACAGCCGTAGCGACGTGACCGGCGTGCGCAGGTCGTGGGATGCCGCCGCGACGAGCTCCCGCCACGCTGCGTCGTCCTCGGTAGTCCTCCTCACGGCTGGAACCGGTGGCCGGACGCTGCGCTCAGTCCAGCGCTAGATAGGGCTCGAGCAGCAGGCGCAGCTGCACCCGCCCCCGGTGCAGCCGGCTCTTGAACGCCGCTTGGTGCACGCCGACGGCCGCGGCGGCCTGCTCTTTCGAGAGGCCCTGAATGTCGCGGAGGATCACTGCGGCGCGCCACTGCGGTGGGATCTCCTCGAGCGCACGGTCCAGCGCGGCCGTGAAGTCGCGCTCCAGCACCTGCCCCTGGGGGCCGAGGTACGCGGGCGCGGGGATCTGTGCGACAGCGTCCTCGCTCCACGCCTGCGATGAGTCGGTCACGGGCTCGCGGCGCTCGAGCCGGCGCTGAGCTTCGTTGAAGGCGATCCGGTAAAGCCAGGTGGACAGCTGCGCGCGGCCCTCGAAGCGCGCCAGGCCGCGCCACGCCCGCAGGAACACCTCCTGGGCAACATCCTCCGCTTCGTCAGGACGCAGCCCGAAGCGCCGGAGCGCAGCGTAGACCCGCTCCGAATGCGCCTCGACCAGTCGGCCGAACGCCTGCTCGTCGCCGGCCTGTGCGCGCCGGATCAGCTCGTGCTCCGTCATCGGCCCAGTTCCGGCCAGCCCCGGTGCCGGCTCAGCGTTCGCCGTGCTCGTGCAAGCGCGCGAGCACCGCGGAAGCGATGTCGGGGACGTCCTCGGCGCTCGCATCGGGGGACCGACTCCTCAGCAGCCGCAGCCCCCGTCGCAGCGCGCCTAGCACGCCCCGACACTCGGGGCAGTCGTCCACATGTCGCTCCAGCCGCCTCCGGCTCCGCGCGGGAAGCTCGCCGGCGAGGTAGGCCGACATCTGGCCCGTCGCCCAGCGGTGGGCGCGGCGGAAGCGCATCCGATCGAACACAGTTTGGGTAGGCCGCGCAGCGGCAGATGTTGCCGCTCATGCACTCGGCGATCGCCTCGTCGGTCGACGCGTTGCCCTCTTCGATCAGCGCGACTGCCGACATGATCTGGCCGGGTGTGCAGTAGCCGCACTGGAACGCGTCGTGCTCGACGAACGCGCGCCGCATCGTATGCGGCTCGCCGTCGACGGCGACCCCTCGATCGTCGTCACGTCGTGGCCTTCAAGCGACGGCAATCGTCAGGCATGTCAGGACACGCCGGCCGTCAACCCAGACGGTGCAAGCGCCACAGGTCCCCTGGTCGCATCCCTTCTTCGAACCGGTGAGTTCGAGATGCTCGCGGAGCGCGTCGAACAGGCTAGTTCGCGGCTCCAGATCGACTATGCGCTCGGTTCCGTTGACGCGAAGCGTGACGTGCGCGCTCGTCGGCCCACGCTCAACCTTCATGGCGGCGAGTCCTCCGCCGTCGACGCGCGTCTCGGTCGCCATCAGTTGTGGCCTCCGGCTGGCACGGCGATCGCTGCCGCCACCGCGGCTGAGAGCACCAGCGAGCCCGCCCTCACGCGTGTCCAAACGCGCATCACTTCTCCTTGGTTGGGGAGATCGAGAGTCGCATCGACCGGCGGTGCCCGAGTCACATAACGCATAGTCGCAACGCGTAGTCCGAGACAGGAAAGCTCGTAGTCGCGAGGTCGGTTCGGCCACCACGGCCAGGTCGCGGCTGGTCTGGCGATTGATTCGCTGAGGTCGCCCGACCGAGCGAGCGCGGAGGCGGCGGCGTGTCGACACGGGCCGCGGGCGCGGGTATCGTCGATGCCGCATGGTCACCGAGGGGCCGGCGGAGGTGTTGCACGATCGGCGCACCGAGCGCGATGCGCTGGAGCGGCTGCTCGCCTCGGTGCGAGCTGGGCAGAGCCGGGTGCTGGTAGTCAGCGGCGAGCCAGGGGTTGGCAAGACCGCGCTGTTGGGGTCCGCGATCGGGTCCGCGTCGGACTTCCGGGTTATGCGGGCTGCCGGTGTGGAGGCGGAGATGGAGCTTGCGTTCGCGGCCCTGCAGCAATTGTGCGCGCCGTTGTTGGATCGCCTGGACCGACTTCCTGGCCCTCAGCGGGAAGCGGTCGGGGTGGCGTTCGGGCTGCGCGCTGGGAACGCCCCGGATCGGTTTCTGGTGGGGTTGGCGGTGCTGAGCCTGTTGGCGGAGGTGGCGGAGGAGCAGCCGCTCCTGTGTGTGGTCGATGACGCGCAGTGGCTCGATCGAGCCTCGGTGCAGGCGCTCGTGTTCGTGGCGCGGCGGCTGTTGGCCGAGTCGGTTGGGCTGCTGTTCGCGACGAGTGACGCTGGGAATGAGCTCAAGGGATTGCCCGAGCTAGAGCTCGAGGGGCTACCTAGTAGTGATGCCCGGGCACTGTTGAGCTCCGCATTACGCGTGCCGTTGGATGAGCGGGTGCGCGAGCAGATCGTGGCCGAGACGCGCGGCAACCCGCTGGCGTTGTTGGAGTTGCCGCGCGGGTTAACCCCGGCGCAGCTGGCCGGCGGATTCGGCTTGACCGGGGCCCCAGGGCTGTCGGCGCGAATCGAGGACAGCTTCCGCGGACGGCTGGCTGGACTCCCGACGGAGACCCAGCGCTTGTTGCTGGTCGCGGCGGCGGAGCCAGCCGGCGACCCGATGCTGGTGTGGCGGGCGGCGCAGCGGCTCGGGATCGGAGTGGAGGCTGCGGCGGACACAGACGGGCTACTCACGATCGGCACGCGGGCCACCTTTCTTCATCCGCTAGTTCGCTCGTCGGTGTATCGAGGCGCGTCGCCGACAGAAAGGCGGGCCGTGCATCGCGCACTGGCGGACGCCACCGATCCACACGTCGATCCCGACCGACGCGCCTGGCATCTCGCCGCAGCAGCGCCGGGACCAGACGAGCAAGTCGCGTCCGAGCTGGAGCGCTCGGCGGGTCGCGCTCAGGCGCGCGGAGGATTGGCGGCAGCGGCGGCGTTCCTGGAGCGTGCCGCCGCGCTCACACTCGAGCCCTCGCGCCGGGCGGAACGCGCGCTCGCTGCCGCCCAGGCGAACTACCAAGCCGGCGCCCTCGAGCCTGCTCTCGCGCTCCTGGCCACTGCGGAATCTGGCCCGCTCGAGGAGCTCCAGCGCGCCCAGATCGACCTCCTCCGCGGCCAGATCTCGTTCGCCTCGAGCCGCGGCGGCGACGCTGCATGGCTTCTACTCGAGGCCGCCAAGCGGCTCGAGCCACTTGATCCATCGCTCGCGGGCGAAACCTACGGCGAGGCGTTAGCGGCGGCGATGTACGCCGGGCGTTTCGCGAGGGGCGACGGTGTACTGGGGGTGGCTGTGGCCGTGCGCGCGGCGAAACCCACTGGCGCGTCTAGTGGCCCGCCCCGCGCTGCCCACCTCCTCATAGATGGCCAGGCGCTGCAGATCACCAAGGGCCCTCGAACAGCGACGCCGATGTTGAAGCGCGCGCTCCGCGTCTTCCGCGGCGACGACCTCTCAAGCGACGAGCTGCTTCGTTGGCTCTGGCTGGCTTGTGTCACCGCGATACATCTATGGGACGACGAGAGCTGGCGCGTGCTGTCTGACCGATACGTCCAGCTCGCTCGCGATGCGGGTGCGCTCACGATCCTTCCCCTCGCGCTCGACTATTGCGCTGTGTCTCGTGTGTGCGCCGGTGAGTTCACCGCCGCGGACGCGATGGGAGACGAGGCGCGAGCGATCAGTGTCGCGATCTCGAACCCCGACGTTTCAATCGGCAGGCCCTCCAGGCCCTTCCTTGCCGGCTGGCGCGGTCGGCAAGCGGAGGCATTGCAGCTGATCGAAGCCAGCGATAGGGACGCCGCCCGCCGCGGCGAGGGCATCATGATCGGCGCGGGCCGCTACGCAACCGCGGTGCTCTACAACGGTCTCGGCCACTACGAGCACGCGCTGGACGCGGCCCAGGCGGCCGTCGAGTGCCCGTGGGAGGTGGCGACCTCAAGGTGGGCGCTTCCGGAGCAGATCGAGGCGGCCACCCGGAGCGGGAAGGCCGAGACCGCTGCGCGTGCTCTCGTGCAACTCTCGGAGAGCACTCGGGCGAGCGGGACCGACTGGGCGCTCGGGATCGAGGCGCGCTCGCGCGCGCTGATGAGCGAGGGCGAAATCGCCGAGAGCCTCTACCGCGAAGCGATCGAGCGGCTCCGCCGCACCCGCGTCCTCGTGGAGCTCGCCCGCTGCCATCTTCTGTACGGAGAATGGCTGCGCCGCGAGGGCCGGCGCCTCGACGCCCGCGAGCAGCTGCGCAGCGCGCACGAGCTGTCCACGGAGTTCGGCATGGAGGCGTTCGCCGAACGCGCCGGGGTCGAGCTCCGGGCGACCGGCGAACATCCGCGGAAGCGGACCGTCGGGACGCGCGACGACCTGACTCCCCAGGAAGCACAGATCGCCCGCCTCGCTGCCGGCGGTGCCACCAACCAAGAGATCGCCGCACAGCTGTTCATCAGCCGCAGCACCGTCGACTACCACCTCCGCAAGGCGTTCCGCAAGCTCGGAGTGAAGTCCCGCCACCAACTCAAACAGCACCTACTCCACCCCGGCGCACACGCCGAACCCGCGACTCGAGGGAGCTGACGGGACGCGGTACGCGCGGAACGCGCGCATGGTGCCCGCAGGCGCTTCACATTCGAGTTCGTCGCGACCGCTGCTAGCCATGCACCGGGATGTTGCGCGAGAGCAGCAGCCGCACCGGCGCCGTCAGCGCCTAATACCCACGCGCGACGAAAGCAGGTGTCGGCCCGGCCTTCACCAGCGACGTGCTTGTCGCCAATTCCGCGAAGGGGCCCGCGCCGGCGCTGAGGCGCTGATTGGGCTCGCCAACCGTTACCGCCTGCGGCGGGTCGACGAGCTACTGACGAGCTGGACCGACCGGCGCGGCTTGGTCGAGTAGCGACTTCGAATCGTTCGAACAATTTTCGAACACCACAACCGGAACCGGCGGTTTCCACGGGTCAGCAGTCGAAATCAGCATTCTCTCGATTTGCAGCCATTTTGTGCCCAGTCCCGCCGCTTGCTGCCCTCCCCTACCCGCCCGATTCCGCCTCGACAAGGCGGAGGTCGCTGGTTCGAGCCCAGCATCGCCCACTGAAAGCCGCCTGGTCAGGGGAGCGCCGCGACTCCGACGACCAGTGGGCGGATGAACGGCGGCACGTGCTTGAGCGTGTCGTGCGTGACACCCGTAACCTCGAACCCGGCGTTGCGGATCCCCTCGAGTGTTTGACGGTTGCAGTGACAGCCGTGCGCGAAGCGAATGTTCAGCGGCATCAGCCGGTCCTGCCAGCGGGCCAGCTTTTCGTCGTCGGAGCGGACGTGCTCGATGAAAAGCAGCTTGCCGCCGGGGCGAAGCACGCGGCCCAGCTCACGCAGCGCACGCGGCTGGTCGTCGACGGTGCAGAGCACCAGCGTCGAGACGGCGGCGTCGAAGCTGTCGTCGTTGAACGGCAGGTCCTCAGCCGGCGCCTGTAGCAGCCTCGCGTCCACCCTGCACTCGTGGATTCGGCGCTGCAGGCGCTTGGCCATCGGCTGCTCCGGCTCGGTGATCGTGAGCGTCCGCACGTCTTCGCTGTAGTAGGGCAGATTGGCGCCGGTGCCACCGCCGATCTCGAGTACGTCGCCGCCGGCGGCGGTCAGCAATGCCCGCCGGTGGGCGCCGAGGCCGTCCCGCTCGGTCTTGGTCAACATGCGGTCGTACATCGCGGCGAAGATCTGTCCCCAAACGCTCATCTCGTCACCATCCTCTCGCAATCGTCGAACATGTGAACTTGACGGTAGGCGTATCCGGGAGGACCAGGCATGAGGCGTTCGACCCATCTTCGACCGGCGGGGACTCCGCCGGGCAAAACTCTTTGGGTCCGGCTCACACAAACGCTCCGATAGGAGTAGAGTCGAACACGAGCTGGCCCTGCGGCCGGGATTTTCAGCCCTAGCCCGAATGCCACCGACGGCGCTACTGCGCACGAGGCGAGAGGCAGGGGTTACTGGTTTTGACTGCGGGGCCGGTGCCGTACTTCTGCTGGCGTTACCCCACCGGCCCGGTGGACGCGTCTCAATCCGATTGAACGAAGGGGTTCCAGCCCTCTTCCTTGCCGCGACCCCGATAGAGGGACGAGAAGGGCCTGAAGATGATTAAGCGCACGGAACACAATTCGGTAGCGCGCAGGCGAGGCGAGTTGACCAACGATCGTGGGTCGCTGCGGCTCTCGCCGGTGATCGCTGCCCGCCGGCGCCTGAACACCCGCCGAGCGGACGGCCCGTGGACCAGAGCACACCCACCCGGTCCGCGCGACCCCCGCTACGACTACCTGACGCAATCGCATGACTAGGCCGGGCGTAACCAGGGCGTACACCGGAGATGTAAATCTAGAAATTTTGTGCTAGAATTGCGAATCTACAGATAG
>DATKFF010000350.1:0-2949 GCA_035511595.1 Solirubrobacteraceae bacterium
TGCTCGGCGAGGAACCGCTCGGTCAGCGACGGGAACTCCGTCGAGATCCTGATCCCCTCGGGCAGGTCGGCAACGGACTCCCATGGCGCGCTGTCCTGGACCGCGAGCACGACCCTGACCGGATTCGAGGTCTGCTTTGAGTACTGGAGCTCGCCGAGCGAGACCACGTCCGCCTGCGTCTCCGTGATCCAGTCGCGGCCGGTAATGCCTATATCGAACAGGCCGCGCTCCAGATAGGAGGGGATTTCCTGCGGCCGGAGGAAGCGCACCCGGTCGATTCTCGGGTCGTCGATCGAGGCGTGGTAGTCGCGGTCAGACGCCCGGCGCACGGTCAGGTCGGCGGCGTCGAAGAGGTCAAGGGTGGCTTTTTCGAGCGAGCCTTTGGGCAGTACCAGAGAGAGCATGGGAAAGTCCTTTGTTATCCCGAACGGATGCGTGGTTCCCGGCATAGCGAAGCGCCACATCCCCGGACGTGGTGACGCCTGGGCGTGCGTCATCACCAAAGCCAGTGAAACACGGGAATTGCGGCGCTGCTAATGTCGCGCGTTCTCGCTCTTCTGCGGGTCTCCGCGGCGGACGGCGCGAAGCAGGATGGCGGTGTCAAGCGCGGCCACGACCGCCTCCCATCCCTTGTCTTCGCTGCTGTCCGGCAGCCCGCTGCGGTCGCGGGCCTGCTCAATCGTGTTACACGTTAGCACGCCGTTGCCGACGGGCGTGCCCTCGTCCAGCGCCACACGGGTCAGCCCGGCGGTCACCGCGTCGCAGACGTACTCGAAGTGCGGGGTACCGCCGCGGATCACCGCGCCGAGGCAGACCACCGCGTCGTAACCCTTCGCCAGCTCCTGCGCGACGACCGGGAGTTCCACCGCGCCGGCGACCCGGACCACGAGCAGGTCGGTCACGCCGCAGGCCTTGGCCGCCGCCGTGGCGCGATCCACCAGCGAGTCGGTGATCTCGGCATGCCACCGGGTAGCGGCGATCGCGAGAGACAGGCCGACGGCGTCCACGGTGGTGAGCTCAGGACGTCCCTGCCCGCTCATGCGTTCATCCCTTCACGGGAGCCGGTCATCGTTTCTCCTCCGAGTCTAGTAACGGGGCCGGCCGCCCGGCCGCGCACGCGCCGGGATCATGACCTCGAAAGATCTTGGATCGCTGGTGTCGCTATGACCTACTCAGCCATCCACGTTGCCTGGCGCGAGTTCTTGCGCTTCGCGCTTCTTGCTGTTATCTGGACGGGAGGGCGAGCGAAGCGGAGGCCACGCCCTCGTTCGGGATCATCCTGACGGGAGCCGGGCAGGCGGCGCGGCGGTCAGGAGACCTCGGCCGCCGACTGTCCTTGGGGTTGGAGAATTTCGAGCTGGTGGCCGAGGCGGTCGCGCTTGGTGGTGAGGTAGCGAAGGTTGTGCGGCGTGGCCAGCGGTGGCAGCGGGATGCGGGTCACGCCGAAGCCGTGCGCCGCGAGGGCCTCGACCTTCGCCGGGTTGTTGGTGAGCAGCTGGACGGAGCGGACGCCCAGGTCGTCGAGGAGCTGCCCGGCGACCGAGTACTCGCGGGCGTCCACCGGCAAACCGAGCCTGAGGTTCGCGTCCACCGTGTCGACGCCGGCGTCCTGCAACTCGTAGGCCTGGAGCTTGGCCAGCAGGCCGATGCCGCGGCCCTCGTGGCCGCGCAGGTAGAGGACGACGCCGCGGCCGCGTTCGGCGATCCTGGCCATGGCGGCGTTAAGCTGTGCGCCGCAGTCACAGCGCTCGGAACCGAAGACATCGCCGGTCAGGCATTCGGAATGGATCCTGGTGAGCACGTCCTCGCCGTCGGCGGCGTCCGCTTCGCCTGCGCCGATGTCGCCGAGGACGAGGGCGAGGTGCTCGGCCCCGTCGATGTCGGAGCGGTAGCCGTAGGCACGCCACTCGCCGTAAGCGTTCGGTATCACCGTCTCCGCGACGCGGGTGACCAGGCGCTCGGTGCGGCGACGGTACTCGATGAGCTGCTCGATCGAGATCAGCGCGAGGCCGTGCTGGTCGGCGAACTCCCGCAGGGCGGGCAACCGCAGCATGGTCCCGTCGTCGCCGATCACCTCGCACACCACGCCAGCCGGCGGCAGCCCGGCGAGGATGGCCAGGTCGACGGAGGCCTCCGTGTGGCCGCGCCTGCGGAGCACGCCGCCTTCCGCGTACCGGAGCGGGAACACGTGGCCGGGGCGCACCAGGTCGGCCGGGCCGCTCGTGGGGCTCGCGAGCAGCTGAATGGTCTTCGCGCGATCCGCCGCGGAGATGCCCGTCGTGATGTCGTGCCGCGCGTCCACGCTGATCGTGAACGCGGTGCCGTGATGCTCCTGGTTCTGGCTCGTCATCTGGGGCACGTTCAGCCGGTCAAGGTCAGGGCCGAGCATCGGCACGCAGATCAGGCCCCGCCCGTAGCGGATCGTGAAGGCGAGCAGTTCGGGTGTGGCCTTGGACGCGGCGAAAACGATGTCCCCTTCGTTCTCCCTGTCGGCGTCGTCGACCACGACGACCGGGCGGCCGTCCGCGATGTCCTTGATCGCCCGCGCCACCTCGTCCAGCGGGGTCGTGGTCCCGGAGCGCTCTGCGTCCGCGTCGCCGGAGATGCGGGGGGGCGTCCCCCGGGAAGATGACAGCATGATCAGCCCATTTTGTGTTGTGTGCGGGGTGTGCGGGGTTTGCTCAAGTGGAGTCGCTCGCCTGGTCACCGGGTGCCTCCGATTAGCTTCTCCACGTACTTGGCGATCACGTCGACCTCGAGGTTGACCTCGGCGCCAGGCTGCTTCACGCCGAGCGTGGTGCGCTTGAGCGTCTCGGGGATGAGGCTGACCTCGAACCAGTCTTCTTCGATACCGGAGACAGTGAGGCTCACGCCGTCGACGGTGATGGAGCCCTTGTACACAACGTACCTGGCCAGGTCCGACGGAAGGCTGATCCTGATGACTTCCCA
>DATKFF010000351.1:0-18953 GCA_035511595.1 Solirubrobacteraceae bacterium
TTTTCCGAGGGCGCCGAGCGCAACCGCGCGCTCGGGATCTGGGGAGCCGTCGCCGGCGCCGGCGGCGCGGCGGGCGTCGGCGCGAAGCGGCCGATGAGTTTCGCTGACGTGCTGGGTCTCAGTTGTGGTCACAGATTTTCACCCGGGTCCCTTGACAAACGGAATCGTAGTTCACTATAGTCCGGTTTGCAAACGGAACCGGAGGTCAGCTTCCAATGAGCGCGATCAGCAAGCCCGACACAGCCCCTCTCTATACCCCGCGCGCGAAGAATCTCGCTCTGCTGCTGCTGGCGATGACCCAGTTCGTGATCGTGATCGACGCGTCGATCGTGAACGTCGCGCTGCCATCGATCGGACGGGCCTTGAATTTCTCCCGTGACGATCTCTCATGGGTCGTGAACGCGTACACGCTGACCTTCGGCGGCTTCCTGTTGCTCGGCGGCCGGATGGCCGACCTGCTCGGGCGCCGGCGGATGTTCATGCTCGGGTTGGTGCTGTTCTCGGTTGCTTCGTTCGCCGGCGGCGTCGCCCAGTCCGAAGGCTGGCTGATCGCCGCCCGCGCGGTCCAGGGCCTCGGCGCAGCGATCGTGTCTCCTGCTGCGCTGTCGATCATCACGACCACCTTTTCCGAGGGCGCCGAGCGCAACCGCGCGCTCGGGATCTGGGGAGCCGTCGCCGGCGCCGGCGGCGCGGCGGGCGTGCTGCTCGGCGGGATCCTCACAAGCGGCCTCAGCTGGCGCTGGGTGCTGTTCGTCAACGTTCCGATCGGGATCGCCGCGGCGGCGCTCGCTCCCCGCACGCTCGTCGAAAGCCGGGCTGAGGACGGAGCAAGCACGTTCGACTTCCCCGGCGCTGTAACCGTCACCGCGGGCCTGTCACTGCTCGTCTACGCGATCGTCGACGCGGTCAACGTCGGCTGGGGAGCCTCGCGGACGTGGATCGAGATCGCCGCGGCGGTCGTCCTGCTGATCGCGTTCGTGGTGATCGAGTCGCGCCAGCGCCACCCGCTGATGCCGTTCTCAATCTTCCGCCTGCGGACCCTTCGGGGTTCGGACATCGTCGGACTGCTGATCGGCATGTCGCTGTTCTCGATGTTCTTCTTCATCTCGCTGTACCTCCAGCAGGTCCTGCACTACTCGCCGATCAAGACCGGGATCTCGTACCTGCCGCTGGCGGTAGGGATCATCATCTCGGCCGGCCTGGCCTCGCAGCTCGTGACCCGCGTGGGGTTCAAGCCGACGCTGATCGCCGGGCTGTTGCTGATTACCGGCGGTCTGCTCTGGTTCTCACAGGTGCCCGCTATCGGGGGTTCCTATACCGCCGACGTGCTCGGCCCGTCGCTGCTGGCCGCCGTGGGGCTCGGGTTCGCGTTCGTGTCGGTGACGATCGGCGCCGTGACCGGGACCAAGCCACACGAGGCGGGGCTCGCCAGTGGCTTGATCAACACCGCCCAGCAGGTCGGCGGCGCGCTCGGGCTGGCGATCCTCGCGACGATCGCCAACAGCCGCACCCAGAGCCTCCTCCACGCGGGCGTGCACAGCACCTCCGTCGCGCTGACGAAGGGGTTCGAGCGGGCGTTCCTCGTCGGCGCCGGCTTCGCCATTGCGGGCGCGATCCTGGCAGCGGTGCTGATCTCCTCACGGGACAGCCGCGCGCAATCGCAGGCGGCCCGCAGCGGCGAGCCCGCCGCCGCCGTCGCGAGCTGAGCAGCTCCGGACCAGCTCGGCCATCACCCTCCTGGGCGGGTGCTGACGGCGGCCGGCCCGCGGGTGGGCTCGTGTCGGGCGAGGCCCACCCGCGGAGGGGCCGGCGCGGGGGGCAGCTCAGGGCTTGGTCTTGATCACCGTGCCGGAGGGCGAGATCACGTACCAGAGGCCACCGTTGAGATTGATCGCCTGGCCAGTTGCCGTTCCGGCAGCGCTATCGGCCACGTACGTGTACAGGGGCCACCCGGCGTACGTGATCACCTGACCGCCGGACGGATTGGGGTCGCTTCCCAGCAGCGATTGCTTGACCGAGCCGGACGCGGCGGCCTTCTGGCCGCTGGGCACGGTCGCCGGAGGCCATACCGCGGCGCATCCGCCAGTGCAGGTGACCTTCTTGTCCTTATCCGGGGCGAAGATGTACAGCGTGTGTCCTTGAGCGTTGACAAGCACCGGGCCAAGCTTGGAAATCGTCGCGGTGGCGATCTTCGGGCCGTTTGCCGGCGCGGGCGTGGCCGGCGCGGTGGTCGTGGTCGCGGGGGGCGCGCTCGTGGTCGTGGGCGGCGCGGCGGCCGTGGTGGACGAGGACGAACTGCTCGAACTGCCGCACGCCGCGACGGCGAGCGCCACCGCGGGCAGGATCAGAAGTGTCGGTAGCTTGTTCATTGGGGCCTCCTGTAGGACCTCTGGTAGATCACAGGACCTCCAGACGCTTTGCGTCGTGGATGATCTGCTGCGGTGTGAAGAACTCGGAGTAGCTGGTCATTACTTCGCCGGCCGCGCTGATCCCGTAAACAGCTGCGTCCGGATTGAGGATCTGGCCGGCGCTTGCGCCTCCCGACAGGCCCCACTCTCTCCAGATCGGACGCAGCCGCGTGACCGAGCCGATCAGGTATTGCATCCTCGCCGTCCGCCGGATCCCGGACCGCCGCAGGAACGCGGCGATGCTGGCGGGAGTGTCGCCCCGTGGGTCAACCGAGACCGCGATGATCTGCACACGGTGCCGCTCGGTCGGCGGCATCGCGGTCAGCGCCTGCCCCAGCTCGGAGGTGATCTGCGCGCAGACGGTCTCGCAGTGGCTGTACACGAACGTCAGCAGCACCGCCTGCCCTTGGTACTGGCTGAGGTTGACCGGGACCCCGACGTAGTTGCGTAACGAGATCGGAGGTGCCGACACCGGCGGGCTGATCGCCTCGCCGTCGAACGGCGAGCCGTAGGCCACGGGTTGCGCCCTCGGCGCCGGCGTCTGCGCCGCGGTCGCCGCAGCGGCCACCACAACGGCGGCGCTGACGACCGCCAGCAGCGGCGTCAGCAGCGCCGCCGGCCGAGGCGCTCTCCCCGGCGTCAGCGAGTAGAGCACCAGCGCGAGCAGCACGAACACGGGGCCGGCGTTGGGATCGGTGGCCGACCCGGTGTACAAGATTCCGCCGAACCCCTGCCCGATCACCCAGTAGCCGAGGCTCAGCACGATCGCAAGCGCCAGAAACGGCCTCGCGCGCCAGTTCTTCGCGACCGCCACACCGATCACCGCCGAGACCAGCGCCAGCACGAGCGCGATCTCCAGACCGTGCCCCTGCGCGGCGGTGGAGGCGCTGCTCTCGAGCCTGTTGAGCCATCCTGCTCCCGCCGGCGCGGTCATTCCCGCCGGCGCCATCATGATCGCGTTTGCCGTGGAGTCTGCGCCGCTGTTCGGGCCCAGCAACCACAGGTACGACATCACCAGCCAGAGCGTCGCCCAGATCGCTCTGGCGCCGCGAATGCCGACCAACCCGCCCGGACGTTCCGAGGGCCACACGAGCAGACCGACGATCGCGTACAGCAGGACCGCACCGGGTGCTCCGGTGAGCGGACTCGCGGTGCCGGCGAACAGCATCCCGAACCCTTCGCCGAACCACCAAACCACCAGCGCCCACGCGAACGAGGCCGCGAGCGCGGGCCTGACCGTGCGGCGATACAGCAGCCCCACCCCGATCAGCACCTGGGTCAGGGCGAAAAGCGTGTTGAACACGGTCAGCTCGCGCTGAGCAATATGCGCGGCCCAATTGATGCTGCTCGCAAGCCACCCCGGCTGCCCCGAGGCCATGCCGGTGAGCACTCCGACGAAGCCCTTGGAGTACATGAACGACTGGAATTGGAGCGCGCCATCCAGCAGCCACAGCAACCCGAGCGCCGTCTGGAATGCACGACGGCTGTCCGACGCGAAGTACGCGCGCGCCCGGGCAACGCTCGAGGCCCCCAGCGGTTTCCCCAGCGCCGAGGTGGGCGCTGGGGAAACGAGGGCTTCTTGCAACGCGGTCAGAGCCGCCTCACTTGACCTGAATCGAGGGCTGCTTCGCGCTCGCCGAGACCGTGAGGAAGTCCCACATCCCGGCCTGCACGTGCCCGGGGACACCACACACTAGGTAATAGTGCCCGGGGGTGTTCGAGCTGAACCCAGCGGCCACGGTCCCGGCGCTGGCCGTGAGGCCGTGGGCAAACGTGGCCACACCTGGTATCGCTACCGGCGCGATGCCGCCCGCGGGTATGACCGGCGTCAGCGGCAGCTTCAGGCTGCCTGTGATCGCGACGCTGTGCGGCGTCGAGGACTTGTTCGAGAACTCCAGCGTGATCGTCCAACCGACCGGCACGACGAAGTTCGCCTTCCCCTTCGAGTAGCCGTTGAAGTTGAAGCCGCTGTTCTCGGACGTCGCCGCGGCGACGACCTGCACCACCGCCCGCTTGGAGGTTGGGTTCACGTACACGTAAGGCCCGACCTTGGTGTAGCTGGCGAGGTCGGGCAGCGCCTGCGCCGCCATGCTCGACAGCGGGCTAACGGCCGGGAACGTGTGCACGGCCGAGCCGCCCAGCTTGAACACGACCAGCTCGCCGCCCGTCGGGACGTTCTCGATGGCGGCGACGTTCGAGCCGCCCGCGACGACCGCGACGTACTGGGTGTTGCCGACCTTGTAGGTCATCGGCGCGGCGCCGAACGGCAGGCCGATATCTCCGGTCCAGAGGACCTTGCCGGTGTGTGCGTTCACGGCGTACAGCTTGCCGTCGTCATCGCCGACGAACACGAGCCCCCCGGCGGTGCTCATCGTCCCGCCGGTCGACGGCTTCGGGAGTGTGTTCTCCCAGTTGATCTTGCCTGTAGCGGCGTCGATCGACGCCAGGTAGCCGGCCGGCGGCGGGTTCGTCAGTGGGGTGAACGTCCCGCCGAAGTCGATCTGCCCGGTCTGATGGATATCCGACGCGAACACCGAGTTGGAGATGTAGCGATCGCACAGCCTCATCGCGTCCTGATAGACCGCTCCTGTCTGTGGGCTGTACGACGCCGGCGAGTACTCGACCCCGCCGGTTGCGCCGGGACAGACGTTGACGCCCGCGGGGGTCGGGACCGGGTGCGGGGTCGTGAACTGGGTTATGTAGGGCGACTTCGAGATCACCTGGCCGGTGCCGGCGTTCATCACCGTGTAGTAGCCCGACTTGTTCGCGTTGCCGACCACCTGCGTGGTCTTCCCCCCGACGGTCAGGTTGAAGTACATCGGTGGCTGGTGGGTGTCGTAGTCCCACGCGTCGGGGCAGACCTCCTGATGGGCCCACTTCAACGCGCCTGTGCTGGCGTTCACCGCGACGGTTGAGTCAACGTACGGGTCGCAGCCCTTGCGGTCGGAGATGATCAGGTCCGGGCTGGGGTTGCCCGTGCCGAAGTAGAGCGTGTTATTCGAGGGGTCGATCGTCGGCTCCATCCAGACGTCACCGCCGCCGTGATTTCCCTTCGCTGGGACCCACGAGTGGCCCGGCGCGGGTACCGCGTAAAAGCGCCACTTCTGCTGTCCGGTGGTCGCGTCGTAGGCGGCCACGAACCCTCGCAAACCGGCGTCGCTCTCCGCGCTGCCGATGTACACCGTGTTGCCGTAGACGGTCGGCGACGCCGTCTCCGAGTAACCCTGGTTCGGATCGGCGACCTGCGTCTGGAACAGCTTCTCGCCGGTTGCCTGCTGGAGCGCGACGAGCTGGTCATCGAAAGTCGTCAGGTAGACCTTGCCGTTGGCGACCGCGACGCCTCGGTTTGTCGGCACGCCGCCCCCGCCGCCGGCGACCGCCAGGAAGAAGTTGACCTTCGGCGTATACGTCCACTTCACGGCACCGGTCGCCGCGTTGAGCGCCTCGACCTCGTCCGCGCTGGTGGTGATGTACATCGTTCCGTTCACGACCACCGGATAGTCCTCCCAGGTCGTGAGGTTGGAGCCTTGAGGCCTCGCCCACGCAATCCCCAGCTTGTTGACGTTCGAGCTGTTGACCTGCGACAGGGTCGAGTAGCGGGTGTTGCTCAGCGTGTTGCCGACGACCGGCCAGTTGTCGGCGGTCGGCGTGCTCGTCTTCTTGGAGCTCCCGCCGCAGGCGGCGAGCGCCAGCGACAGGACCAGCGGGACCACGACGAGCGCGCCTGCGCGGCGCGCGATCCTCCCATCAGACGTACCGATCATCTGGATCTCCTTCGATCTGTCATGTCCTCATAGCGACCAAGCGCTGCACCACGGACGACCAAGGCGTTGCGCCGGATTGTTTACTCAGTAGATACCCGAGTTGCATGGAGTTATACCGCAGATGTTTTGCGAATCCGTTAGTGCGGTATACAAATAGGCAACATGGCCGACCCCGCTGCTCCCCCGCGCGCTAGACGTCGCGGCCGCGCCGTGATCGTGGCCGCGACGTTGGTGTCAGCGCTCGCGGCCTCGTTCGCGTCGCTTGCCGCGGCGACGACGGGGCCGGGGTACCTGGTCGCGCCCTCTCGGTACCACCTCCCGTTTGCCGTACTGAAGGCCTATACCGGGCGGTACGCCAGCACTTCGGCAGCGCCGGCCGCGCGCATCATCTCCAGCGAGTTCGTGATCACGGTCGCCGTGAATGGTTTTCCGGCCGGCGGGATCTCGATCTACAGCTACGACCCCCAGGGCACTGAACAGACGTTTGCCGGCACGCTGTACAACTTCCGCGTGGTCGGCAGCCAGGTTGAGGCCGACATCGTCAGCACGGGCGGCGCCACGGTCCTTGGCCACCTGTTCTTCCGCCATGCGGGCGCTTCGCGCAATCTCGTCGGCACGATCGAGCCGCCCACCGGCGGGCGGTTTGCGATCGCCTACCGCTTCGCCGCCTCGGAGGGCCAGCTCCCGGGTACCACCAAGGGCGCTCCCGCCAGCGCGCCTCCTGCCGCCGGGACCACGGGCGCGCCGGCGAAGCCAAAGCTGAAACCCGGGTGGGGGGCGACGGCCAGCTTCCTCGGTCGCTACCGGCTCGTGGCCGGCACGCCCATGGTGCCGCCGCCCGCTCAGGATGGGATCTTCAGCCTCGCGGTCGACCTGGCCCAGCAGCTCGGAACGGCCGCGCACCGGCCGACCAGCGGCGAGCTGACACTGTTTCTGCGCACCGTCAAGAAGACCGAGCCGCCGGTACCGAGCGGAATCCTGAGCCTCGTGACGCCGGCGGGCAGCTACGTCCTGTATCTGACGCACCTGAAGTCCGGCGGTACGGTGCGCGCGGCGACGGTCAACGGTGGCTCGTTCCTCGGAGCGCCGATCGGGAGCCTGAGCGGCACGGGCGCTGTTCCTGGGACGCTGATCGCAAACCTCAGCGCGAAGGGCGTCGGCGCGCTGGGGATTCGGTTCGTTCGGTTCTCGCATAGCCCCAAGCCCTGACGGCCTCTGAGCCCGACGCGAGGCGCTCGGACGGCTGGGACGATGCGCGCATGAGCGGTTGTATGAAGCTCGGTGGCGCGGTGCTGTGTCTGATGGCCCTGGCCGCTGCGGCCGGCTGCGGCACCCGATCGCTCACCGTGGATTGGCCCTCGTGGGGCAACACGGCGCAGAACACCCATTTCGCCTCGATCGGCCAGGTGAATGTCTCGAACGTCGACCGCCTCAGGCTCGCGTGGAGACGGTCCGAAGGGCCGGCCCAGTTCTCTTGGGAGACCTTTCCCGTCGTCGTCGGACGGACGATGTACTACACCACCGGCACCGACGAGGTGGTGGCGGTCGACGCAGCAACGGGGAGCTTGCGATGGTCCTACCAGCCCCAGGTCGACTTTCTCGCAGGGCCCGCAGCCGGCGTGTTGGAGCCGGTCAACCGTGGAGTTGCGGTCGGCGCGGGCCGGGTGTACGCGATCACCTACGACGATCAGCTGCTGGCGCTCGACGCGCGTACCGGGCGGCGGCTCTGGGACGTGCGGGTCAACGATCCCGGTCAGGGCTACGTCGAGAACTCGCCCCCGGCGTACTGGCGCGGCGAGCTGATCCTCGGGGGCCCGGCCGGCGACTCTCGCCTGGGCGGGTTCGTCGCCGCGTTCGACGCCCGGACCGGCCGCCGGCAGTGGCGCACCCACACGGCCCCTGCGGCGGGCCCTCGCCAGCACGGCGGCGCCGACGTGTGGATGCCCCCGGTCGTGGACCCCTCGGCGGGCACGGTCTACGCCGCGACGGGCAATCCCACCCCCGCGTTCAACGCGGCGGGGCGCCCGGGCTGCAATCGGTGGAGCGACGCCACGATCGCTCTCGACGCCAGAACGGGAAGACTCAAATGGGGCCACACCGAGGTGTGCAACGACTCGTGGGACTACGACACCGATCAGGCGCCTGCGCTGTTCGACGTTCGCCTCGACGGGCGGACGGTGCACGCAGTCGGCGACGGCAGCAAGGCCGGCTTCTACACAACGCTGAACCGGCGAACCGGCGCGCTGATCGCTCGCTCTCCCGAGCTCACCCGGTATTCGCAACCGCACCTGGTGCCGACCCGCGCCGGCTCGGTGGTGTGCCCCGGGATCTACGGTGGGCTCGAGTACGGCCCCGCGGCGTACAGCCCGCGTACCGGAGACGCCTACGTGACCGGCATCGATATGTGCATGCGCTACAGGCTGTTCTCGGCGGCGGCGATCCGGCGCCTCGCGGCCGGCGCTGGGGGTCTCGGCGGCACGGCCACCCCCGTCGGCCCGGCGACAGGCGTGATCGTCTCGGTCGACCCGGCGACCGGAACGGTCCTGTGGCGCGATCCGCTGCCAAGACCGGCTGCCGGCGGCACGCTGGCCACCGCGGGCGGGCTCGTCTTCGCCGGCGACGACGACGGCGGCCTCTACGCGTTCGACGCGGGTACCGGGCGGGTGCTATGGCGCCGCGATTTGGGCCTGCGCTTCGGCTCGGCGCCGATCGCCTATCAGGTCAACGGCACGGAGTTCATCGCCGTTGCCGCGGGCGGCTCGTCGCTGAGGGGGGACGGTGCTCCCGGCGGCGGGGAGCTGTTCGTGTTCAGCCTGCCGCGGTGAGCGGTCCCGTCGCGGCGCTCACGGCGCCGGAGCGAAGACCACAAGCGCCTCGCAGCGCTCGCGCTGGGAGGCGTTGCGCAGGGTGTGCGGGGTGCGGCTGGGGAAGGTGATGCTGTCGCCGGAGTCGAGCACAAAGCTGTCTCCGTCGAGCTCGAGCTCCAGCTTGCCCTTGACCACGTGAAAGAAGTCGGTTCCGCGGCTGCCGCTGTAAGCCTCCTCGCCCGCGTCGGCGCCCGGCGCGAGCAGAAGCTTGATCACCCGCAGGTCCTTCACGTTCGCAGGGGTGCACACGAGCTGGCGCATGCGGCCGACTCCGAAGTCGATCACGGGCGCCTCACCGGCCCGGACGAGCGACTTGGGTGGGTCCTCGAACAGCGCCCCGATCGGCGTCTGCAGCACTTCGCAGATCCGCAACAGCGCGGCGACCGAGATCGATGTCTGGTCGCGCTCAACTCGGGAGACGAATCCCTTTGTCACTCCGGCGCCGTCGGCGACCTGTTCGATCGTGAGCCCCCGCGCGGCTCGCAGCGCCCGCAACCGTGGACCGATCCGGGCGGTGCGGGACCGCGTCGAGTCAACCGCGTCCCGGTCGGTCCCGGTGCTAGTCGGACGAGTCGAGCGGGCTCGCGAGGCGTCGCCGCGCGCTGCCGTGGTGCTGCTTCGTGCCATCACGATGAGGGAACGCTCTGGGCGCACGTCGACGCGCCGAGCGCGCCCGCGACCGCCGGGATCGACTGCGAGGTGACGAGCGAGCTGGCCTGCGACACCTGCGACGGCGATGAGGCGCGGGCCACCAGCGCCAGCCCGCGGTCACCGGCGCGCAGCGCGCCCAGGTAGCGCTGGAGTGCCGGTCGGTCGGTCGCGCTCGCGTTCAACGCGCCGAGCTGACCGGTCAGTCGCTGGACGATCGGCGACAGCTGCGTGGCGTACTGTGCGAGCGCGGCGTAGCTGTCACCCGGCGCCGTCAGGCGTGCCGCTGCCTGATTGGCCTGGCGGCACGCGGCATCGGCCCGCGTGACGAGCTGTGCATGAGACAGGGTGCTCGACCCGCCGCAACCGGCGAGCAGCGCCACCGAGAGGATGGAGGCCGGCAGCGCAGAGCTCGTGAGTTTCGTGAAACGCATCCTGGAGTTGCACGATAGTATAATCAGTCGGTGGCCGGTCCGGCAAGTGCAAAGGCGAGTCCTGTGCCAGCCCCAGGCGACGATAACGTCGTGCCTCTGGATCCTGGCGAGTTCGTCGACGCCGCGTCCGCGATTGAGCGACAGGTGGCGGGCGTAATCGTCGGCCAGACCGGGGCTATCCGCGGGACGCTGATCTCGCTGATCGCGGGTGGACATGCGTTGCTGGAGGGGGTGCCGGGCCTCGGCAAGACGACGCTGGCGCGGGCGTTCGCCGCCGCGATCGGGCTGTCGCACAGCCGCATCCAGTTCACCCCCGACCTGATGCCCGCCGACATCACGGGGACCACGGTGCTGGTTCAGGAAGCCGCCGGCACGCCGCGCGTGGAGTTCCAGCCCGGCCCGGTGTTCGCCGGGTTGGTGCTCGCCGACGAGATCAACCGCGCGTCGCCGCGCACGCAGAGCGCGTTGCTGGAGGCGATGCAGGAGGGGACGGTGACGATCGCGGGCTCCACCCACACGCTGCCACGGCCGTTCTGCGTGCTCGCGACGCAGAACCCGATCGAACTCCAGGGAACCTACCCGTTGCCCGAAGCGCAACTCGACCGCTTCTTCCTCAAGCTCCGGTTCGAGTACCCCTCCGAAGGTGAGCTCGAGCGGATCATCGCCGCAGGGCCGACCGCCGCCGCCGAGGACGCCGTAGAGCAGGTCGCGGACGCCGAGCTGCTGCTCCGGATGAACGCGCTGGCGCGGAGCGTCCCGGCCGCCAGCCACGTGCTCGACTACGTCGCCCGGCTGCTGCTGGCACTGCAGCCATCGTCGCCGGAGGCGACGCCGCTGGCCCGTGAGTACGTACGCCTTGGACCGAGCCCGCGAGGTGGGCAGGCGCTGAGCCTCGCAGGGCGGGTGGCCGCGCTCCTCGACGGGCGGCACAACCTCGCGTTCGAGGATGTCCGGACGGTTGCGCCGGCCGCGCTGCGCCACCGGCTCGCGCTGAGCTTCGATGCGGAGCGGCAGGCGATCGCCCCGGAGGCGATCATCGCGGAGGCGCTCGAACGCGTGCCCGAGGAAAACCGGTAGAGGCAGGCGCCCCGGTGCCCGACAGCAGCGATGCGGGGGCGCCCGACGAGCCGCTGCTCGACGCCGACACGGTGCGGGCGCTGGAGCGGCTCAGCCTCGTCTCGCTCGACGCAGTCGTGGCCGGTTT
This sequence comes from Solirubrobacteraceae bacterium, assembly GCA_035511595.1. Classification (GTDB taxonomy): domain Bacteria; phylum Actinomycetota; class Thermoleophilia; order Solirubrobacterales; family Solirubrobacteraceae; genus Palsa-465. The sequence goes on from DATKFF010000351.1 coordinate 11,326, forward strand.
CGCCGGTCAGCGCGCCGGTCGCGCGGGCGGGACCGGGCTGGAGTTCGCGGACTACCGGCCCTACGCGGTGGGAGACGACCTCCGCCGGATCGACTGGAACGTGTTCGTGCGGCTGCGTGAGCTGCTCGTCAAGCTCGGGCCGGAGGAGGGACACATCGAGATCGACCTGCTGATCGATTCGAGCGGCTCGATGGGCGTCGGCCCGCAGAGCAAGCTGCGCTACGCCCGGCGGGTGGCCGCCGCGCTGGGCGCAGTCGGGCTGCTCCGGGCCGACGCGGTCAGGGCGTGGGCGCTCAGCGATGGCGAGGCGGAGCCGGGCGCGCGCCTGGACGGCCGGCCGATGCTTGCGCTGCTGGAGCGGGAGATCGACCGGCTTGGTACCGGGCGCGCGACGGATCTCCCAGCGAGCCTGCACTCATACCGCGGCACGGGGGCGGCCGCCGACCTGGCCGTGTTGCTCAGCGACGCGCTGGTCCGCCCGGCGAGCCTCGCGCAAGCACTCGACGAGCTGGCGTCCGCGGCGCCCTCGACGGCGCTCGTGCACGTGATCGACGGCGCCGACGCGGCGCGGCCTCCGCGCGGCGCCGTCGTGCTGCGCGACCGGGAGACGGGCCGACGCCTCGAGCTGGCGCTGACCCCCTCGGTCTCGGCCGCCTACGAGGAGCGCTTCGAGCGCTTTCGCAGCGCCGTCGAAGGGGCCTGCGCAGACGCCGGCGTGCGCTACGTGCCGGCGCCGACGGACGCCTCGGTGCTCGATCTGCTCTCCGAGTCCGCGCGGCTCGCGGGGCTGGTGCGGGTGTAGTCATTCCCGCCCCGATCGGGGGGTGTGCGATCAAGCTGGCGGCCGAGCGCCCCCGCCACGAACAGGATCAGCGCGGCGAGCGCGAGGGCCCACCAGAGCGCGTCCGTGCCACCGCGGCCGAGCGTCCCCGGATCGCCGGCCGCGAGCCCGCGGCCACCCGTGAGCGCCGCGAGCGGTCCGAGTGGCGTGTCGGCCGCGAGCGGCGGCTCGTACTCGCGTGAGTAGGGGATCGCGACCAAGCCACTCGCGGCCAGGCCGCTCACGCCCCGCGCGTCGAGGCCGAAGCCGTACACGCCCTCGCTGATCGGCGGCAGCGCGGCCTCGTACAGGCTCGGCCCCACCCGCGCGAAGTCGACCGGATACACGGTTCCGGCGCTCGAGACGAGCGTCCCGGCGATCGCGGAGACGCGCAGCGCGGCGCCGCCGCTCTGCGCGAGGTCGATCTGGAGCGAGGGCGGTGAACCTGGCACGGCGGTTGGGGTGAGCGGCGCCGCGCTCACGCCCCGCTCGGCCCACCGGACGGCGTCGTTCCACAGCCCGCTCTCGCCGATCCACGCGCCTGCCCACGGGGCGCCGAAGCCGGGGGTGAAGGCGACAACGCGCCCGGCGCCGTCCTGCCACTGGGCGAGCGCCGGGTCGACTTTGGAGCCCGGGGCCGTGGCGAGCAGGTCGGCCTGCGCTCCACCTCTGAGCGCGGTGATCACATTGCCGGACAGGTCCGGCAGCCGCTTGCCGGCGAGCGAGCGCACGACCGGGCTGTCGCTGCCTGGCGTGACGGTGACGTGACCGCCGAGCTTCACCGGCGAGACCGCGAAGCGCGTCTCCTTGGCGAAGATCCGCGGCAGGTCGTGCGCGTTGTCCGTGTAGTAGAAGTTGCCGCCGGTCGCCGCCGCGATGCTGTGGAGCAGGCTCTTGTCCGCGTCGGTGCCGAGCGCCACGGTCGCGACCGCGATGTGATCGCGCGCGAGCGTCCCGAGCAGCGGTGCGTAGTTCTCCGGCTGGCCGATCCCGTCGGTCATCAGGATCAGATGCTTCTCGGGAGCGCTGCTGCGCTCCAGCTGGTCGAAGCCGGCCTGCAGGCCCGCGTAGATGTTGGTCCCACCGCTCGCTTGCAGGCCGTCGACCCGCGTGATCACGTTTCGCTCGATCGCCTTGCTCCCGATGCGTTGGATCGGCACCAGGACGTGGGGTGCGATGTCGAAGTCGACGACGCCGAGGTCGTCCTGGTGGGCGGCGACGAACTGCGCGACCTGAGTCCCGGCGACGCGCACCATCTGAATCTTGGGGACGCCGCCGGCGAGGTCGATCATGCTCCCCGAGTGGTCGAGTACCAGTTCGATCGCCACGTTTCGCCGCTGCGCGTTGCCCGGCACGAGGCTCGTCACCGGCAGTAGCCGCTCGAGCGTGGTGTGGGCGTACCCGCCGAGCGAGAAGCTGTGCGGCCCGCCCAGCGTGAGCAGTCCGAGGCCCCCGCCCCGCACCGCGGAGGACAGCGCACCGACCTGGGCAGGGCTGAGGGCGGATGCCGGGACGTCGTCGAGCACGACGGCATCGGCGCGCGCCAGCGGCCCCGGGCCGGTGGGCAATCCGGCGGGCGTGAGGGTCGTGACGCGAACGCCGAGGCGGCGCAGCAGCGTGGCCAGCGTCGCGCCGCCGCTACTGCCGCCCGGGGCGACCGTCAAGACGCGGGGCGCCCCGACGACGTCGACGGTGGCGGCGAGCGCGTCGTTCTGCGGCAGATCGTCGGAGAACAGGACGACCCGGGCTCTAAACGAGTGCCATCCCGGAGCGGGGGCCGTGTAGGACAGCAGCAGCGGATTGTCGCCGGCGCGCAGGTTGATGATCTGCTGACCGACCGTGACGCCGTCTCGCTGCAGGTACAGCGTCGCCGGCTCGGTCACGCTGCTTCGGACCGTGATCTGGAGCGGCACCGGATCGCCGGTGTGCGCCGTCGCCGGGGCGTGGATCTGGGTGATCGCGGCGTACCGCAGCGTCGAATCAGAGAGCCGCACGTAGTCGAGCTGGACGTTCGCGGCGCGAGCACGCGCAGCGGCGGTCAGGGCGTCTCCGGTCGTCTGCCAGCCGTCCGAGAGCACGACCACCCGCCCGCCGCGGGGGACCAGCCCAAGCGCGGTGTTCACCGCCGCTTCGATGTTTGTGTCGCCGGCCGCGGCGCCGCTTGGCGCGTGCGCCGCGAGCGCACCACCGATGGCGGGGAGCGGCTGCGGGCCGGCGGCGAACTGAACGACGCGACACGGCCGCGCGCAGCTCGCGCGCCGCACGCTCCGCACCCAGGCGTCCTCGGTGGCCCGCATGTTCGCGTCGATGCTCGCGGAGCGGTCGATCACGAGCACCGTCGGCGGGCGCGCTCCGGTCTTCAGCTGCGGTTGGGCGAGCGCGACCGCGAGCAGCACGAGCGCGCTCCAGTGAAGTGTCGCCCACAGCCGCCCACGCGGCACCGCAAGCGGTCCGAACCGCACGTGGATCGCCAGCCCGGCCACCGCGAGCGGGACCAGTGTCAGCAGCAGCAGCGGGTGTACGAGGCGAAGGCTCATCCGGTGGCCGTCTTCAGGCGTGGCGCGCGGCTTCGCCAGTACGCCCACTCCAGCACCAGCACCACGATCGCGGCTCCCAGCAGCCACGGCGCGCGCAGCGGGCCGTGCCCGGGCGGCGGTGCCGCGCGCGTGGCGGTCAGGTCGATCGGCGCGCCGGCTGCCGGCGCGGCGCCCGCGATCGCCTGCGCCGCGACGCTGACGGCGACCGTCGCGCGGTGGTCCACGCCGGGCCCGGTTTCCTCAACCGTGTACAGACCGGGCCGCGTGACAGGGAGCTCGACGACCGTGCCGCGCAGCCGGTCGCGACCCACGACGACGCCGTCGAGCGACAGCGTCAGCTCGCGGGCGCCCGGCGTCGCATCGATCCGGAGCGGCACCCCGGCGGGCGCCGAGGCCGGCGCCCAGCCGGCGGCGTAGCGCACGAGGTTCGACGCCAGCACCGGGAACGAAGCGAGCTGCGGCAGGTCGGACTGTGCCGGGTCGAAGGACAGCACGGCGACTCGCCGGCTGCCGTCATCGCCGGCGGCGAGCAACGGGCCGTCGGGGCTCCAGACGACGGGCATCAGGTAGCCCGGCAGCGCAAGCGAGCGTGCGGCGTCCGAGTTGACCGCCAGCGAGGTCAGGTCGACCCCGCTCAACAGGTCGCTGCCGGCGTCGGTGCCGCTCAGCGTGCTGTCGGGCAGCGCACCGCCGACGTGACCGCCGGGGACCCGCGGCGGGTCGATCAGCAGCACGCTCGGCGAAGGCGGCAGCGTGCCGTGGGGCAACGAGCCGTCGAGCACGGTCAGCTCGCTGTCGCGCGCGTCGGCGGCGCGATAGCTGGTGGGCGTCCGCAGCCGGAGCGTCACCCCGGGGACCGCCGCGAACGCGCGCGCGACCGCGAGCGCGTCGCTCGGCGCCCCGACCAGCGTCACGACCGTTGAGGGGGGCGCGCCCGACGGGCCTGGGACCGACACCCACGCCTGGTCGTCGGCCGCCAGCGCGTCCCGGAGATCGAGTCGCAGGCGCAGCTGCTCGGCAGGCCGGGCGGCGAGCACGATCGTCGTGGTCGAGCGGGCGCCGACCCGCACGCGTCCGGATCGGACAACGCGACCGTTCGCGGAGACGACGTAGCGGTCGCTCGCGGGCGCGGTGCCGCTGTTTGCAACGACGGCGAGCACCTCACATCCGCCCGCGAGCGGGCGTGTGTCGATCCCGCAACGCGCGCTCGGCGAGAGGATTCCCTGATCGGCCACCCGCGCCCCGGTCACGAACGTCCGCAGCTGGCCCGGAGCGGTCCGCAGCGACGGGACCCCGTCCTCGGGCGCGCGCAGCAACACGACGCGGTCATGGGGCGAGGCGATCACGCCCGCGGCCACCGACATCGCGTCCGCGAGCATCGAGGGCGCCGCGCTCGCCGCGACGCCGTGCAGGCTGCTCGCCACGCCCGCGGGAGGGCCGTGGTAGAGCACGCGCGGAGCACCGTCGGCGAGCACGACCCACACCTGCGCGCGCCGCGGCAGCATGCCAACCAACTGCTCTGTGCGAAGCTCGGCGCTCGCGAGTCGCCCGTCCACCCCCATCCACAGCGAGTCGTCGAGCACATAGATGTGGGCCCCGGTGGGAGCGGCGGCAGTCGACGCCGGTCGCGCCAGCCCGACCACCAGCAGGACCAGCGCAAGCGCCTGTAAAACCAGCAGCAGCGGCAGTCGTGGCAGGCGCAGCCGGCGCGACTGAGCGCTCGGCTGCTGGTCGAGCCCGTCCCACAGCAGCAGGCTCGGAACGTCGTAGACGGAACTCTGGCGGCGTCGCAGATGCGCGATCACCAGCGGCACCAGCAGCACGAGCCCGGCGAGCGCCCACCCGCTCAACAGCGTCATGGAGCGCTAACGACGTCGGCGGTCATTCGCTCAGCGCCACGTCAGCAGTGGCGAGAACGGGGTGAAGTAGCTCAGCAGCAGGCCGTTGTCGAAGCCTGTGCCGGAGCTGGGGCTCGGCGCTATGTAGGGGAACGAGGCGCCGCCCGCGCCGCCCGCGCCGCCGACGGTCGCACCCCGAGCGGGACCGAGCCCACCGGCCAGGGGCGGCCCGCTCCCGGCGCTGCCGGACGCGCTGCGGCTGGGGGCGAACCCGGGTTGGATCGGCAGGCCCGCGCCGGCCGCTCCCGGCTTCGCCGCGGGCGGACGGACCGCCTGCACGGTGCTCCCGTGAGCGCCGCCGGCTGTCTCCCCTCCGGGGGGCGCGTGACGGCCACGGAACGCCCCAGCCGAGCTCGAGGAGCTCGACGCGCTCCCCGCCTTCCCCGGCGCGTTTGGGGCACCGCCGCCGCCGCGCGCGCCTGAAGCGGCGCGGCTTGCGCCCCGCGACCCCGCCGCGCTGTGCGAGCCGGGAGCTGTGCCGGCCCCGCGGCCCGCCTGCCCGCCGGGCGCTCCAGCCGAGCGAGCGCCCGCGCCGGCGCCGGCGCTGGCCCCGGATTGCCCGGCCCCCGCGCCAGATCGGGGCGCGACTTCCCCGCTGCCGCCCTTGGCGAGCTGCTTCGGCGAAGGTCCACCAGTCGGCTTGCCGGCGGATGGGCCCCGGGCGAGTTCGCGGCCGGCGCCCGCCGGCGCCGGAGCGCTACCGAAGCGAAGCGGTGCCCGGTGGCCGCCGCTCGCCCGCGGGATGCCGCCGTGAGGCGTCGAGACGCCAGGTCGCTTGGCCGGAGATCCAGGCGCGGCGCGCGTTCCGGCACGCGGCGCCGCCGCGACCTGGCGGCCGCGTGAGGCGCGGTGAGCAGCGCCGTGCCCGCCGCCGGGCAGCGCGAGAAGCAACACAAGCGCCCCGGCAAGCGCGACGAGCAAGCCTCGCTCGGTCCATGCAGGATCGAGCGTCGCGCGCGCGCTGCGGAGGCTGCGCGAGACCGCCGCCGCCCCTTCCGCCTGCACAAGCGCGGGCAGGCTGTTGGCCGCCGGCTGGCCCGCGCGCGGCGATTGCGAGTCGAGCTCGAGCGCGGTGCTGACTCGCTCCGCTAGCCCCAGGTCATGGTCGAGCAGCTGGGCGACCTCGGCGACGCGCGGCCGATCCCGAAGCGCGGCCACCGCGCCGCCCAGCACGATCACAGTCGGAGCGATCAGCAACAGCGCCCGGGTCCCCGTGCCGGCGCCCGTGGCGGCGCCGATCAACTCGAGCGCCACACCGAGTGCGAGTGCCACCAGCAGCCGCCGGCGGAGCAGCACGACCGCGCGGCGCCGACCGAGTCTCGCGCGCCAGCGCCCGAGGCCGTCCAGCAGCGCCCGCGACACAGACGGTCCCGCACCCTCCGCCGGCTCGCCAGGCGCCCCCGCCGACCGCTCGACCGGCTTGACGCGCACGACGTCGCGGGCGTCCGCCCGCAGCCAGCGGGCGGCGTCGGCGGTGAGCTCAGCGGTGGAACGCGAGAAGGAGGGCATACGCGCCTTGGCAAGCCAAGCTTACCCATCTCCGGGTGTACGATATGCAACCTCAGTTTACTTTTGCGAAACAACGGGGAGTGGTAAGCCGTGTGCCGGAGACGATCGGCGGGTCTGGGATGGTTGGCTCCCCTGGGGCTCGCGATGGTGACGCTGGCGCTCGCTGGTTGCGGAGGCGCAGGGAGCTCCTCTATCTCCTACCGCGCACCCTCATATTCGGACTGGCCCAACTTCGGGCGCGACCGCGATGGGACGCGATACGCCCCGCAGACGCAAATCAATGCTGGCAACGTGAACCGATTGGGGATCGCGTGGAGCAGCGACCTCGGGCCGGCCCAGTACCTCGTCGAGTCCTATCCGATCGAGGTCGGCGGCACCCTGTACGTCACGACCAGCACGGACGAGGTACAGGCCTACAACGCCGCGACCGGGCGCCTGTTGTGGCAGTACTCCCCGCAGGTTGACTTCTCTCAGTCGACCGGTATCGGGGGCTACGGTGTTACGACCAACCGCGGCGTGGCATCCGACGACGGCATGCTGTTTGGGCTGACGTTCGACGACCGTCTGCAGGCGATCAGCCAGGCGACCGGCGAGGAGCTGTGGTCCGCGACCGTGGCGGCCGACGCGACCGGCGCGTACGAGACGATGGCCCCGACGGTGTACGGGGGACTGGTGTTCGTCGGCATCTCGGGCTCCCAGGACGGCATCCGCGGCTTCGTCGCCGCCTACGACGAGCACACCGGCAAGCAGGTATGGCGCTTCTACACCGTGCCGGCCGCGGGCACGGGCTGGGTGCCGAAGGGCGGCGGGGGCGGCGGCGTGTACATGCCACCCACCGTCGACACCCAGACGGGTCTCGTGTAC
>DATKFF010000352.1:0-3970 GCA_035511595.1 Solirubrobacteraceae bacterium
GCGCCTGTGGGACGAGGACGGCAACGAGTACCTCGACTTCCTGGCGGGGATCTCGGTCCTGAACGTCGGTCACTGTAACCCGCGGGTGGTCGAGGCGATCCGCGACCAGGCCGGCCGGCTGACGCACGCCACCAACCTGTACTACACCGAGCCCGCGCTGCGCCTATCGGAGCGGCTGTCGGAGAGCTCGCTCGGAGGCAAGGTGTTCCTCACCAACTCCGGCACCGAGGCGGTCGAGGCTGCGATCAAGCTCGTCCGCCGCGCGCGCCCGCGGGGCAACCTCGTCGTGCTTGATGAGGCCTTTCACGGGCGCACATATGGGGCGCTGTCGGCGACGCCGCAGGAGTCAAAGCAGGCGCCGTTCGCGCCGCTCGTGCCAGGGTTCGTGGTCGTTCCGAAGGACCCCGACGCGCTTGCCGCCGCGGTCGACGACGAGACCGCCGCGGTGCTGCTCGAGCCGATCCAGGGAGAGACCGGGATCAACGTCCTGTCCGACGAACTGCTGGCCGCCGCCCGTAAGGCATGCGATCGCACCGGCGCGGCGCTGGTGTTCGACGAGATTCAGTGCGGAATGGGACGCACCGGGACGCTTTGGGCCTACGAGCAAACAGGCGTCGTACCCGACGCGCTCACGAGCGCCAAGGGGCTCGGCGGCGGGCTCCCGATCGGCGCGCTCGTGACCGGCGAGCGGCTCGCGGACGTGTTCCAGCTCGGCGACCACGGGTCGACGTTCGCCGGCGGCCCGCTGATCTCCTCGGCGGCGCTGGTCGCGCTCGAGATCTGCTCGGAGCCAGCGCTGCTCGAGCGCGTCCGAGAGCTTGGCGCGCGGCTCGCCGCGGGGCTTGGCCGGCTGCCGTACGTGACCGCCGTGCGCGGCCGGGGGCTGATGCTGGCGATCGACACCGCCGCGGGCATCGGCGCTCCGGAGCTGGCCCGCCGGGCGCTGCTGGAGCAGCGACTGGTCGTCAACGCCACCGGGCCCGCGACGATCCGCCTCGAGCCCCCGCTGATCATCTCCGAGCACGACGTCGACGAGGCGGTGAAGCGCTTGGCGGCGCTGGCCTAGTGACCGACTACCTGCTGCCCAACGGGATGACGGCGGCGGCCGCGAGGCGGGCGCTGGCGGAACGGCTCCCGATCCGCGACGGGACCACACGCGTACGTGCGCGCGCCTACTACGACACCTTCGACGGGCTGCTGCACGCCGCCGGGATGACCGCCGTCTGGGAGGACGGACAGCTGGAGCTGGTCGAGGCCGGGAGCGGCTGGACCAGGGCGCGGGCCGCGGTCGTGAAGCCGACCAAGCCGCTGTTCGCGGCCGACCTCGAGCCGGGATCGGTGGGCGACGCGTTGAAGACTTTGATCGACGTGCGCGCGCTATTGCCGCTGGTCGAGATCCACGGCCGGGAGCGGGCGCTCGATGTGCTCGACGACGAGCACAAGACGGTCGTGCGGCTGCGCGTTCAGGAGCCCGTGCTCGGACGCCGTCGCCTACCGCCGCGGGTGCAGGTGAGCGCTGTGCGCGGCTACGACAAGGCGCTCGCGCGGGTCAGCCGGGTGCTCGGCGGCGAGCTGGGGCTCGAGGTCGCGGTACGGCCGCTGATCGACGACGCGGTCGCCGCGTCGGGCGCCGCGCCAGGCGGCAGCCCCGCCAAGACCCACGTCCCGCTGCTGCCGGCGGAGCGCGCCGACCGGGCGGCGACGGACGTGCTGCGCGCGCTGCTCGGCGTGATCGAGGACAACCTCGAGGGCGCGATCGCCGACCTCGACACCGAGTTCCTTCACGACCTCAGAGTCTCCGTGCGTCGCTCCCGGACGGTCCAGCGCGAGCTCAAGGGCGCGTTCCCGCCCGTGGAGCTCGAGCGCTTCCGGTGGGAGTTTCGGCGTCTGCAGCAGGCGACCGGAGAGGTCCGCGACCTCGACGTGTACATCCTCGAGTTCGACGCGATGCGGGCGCTCGTCCCGGCGCACATCCGCCCGGACCTCGACCCGCTGCTGTCGGTCCTGCGCGAGCGGCGGAAGGCGGCGCGCCGGCGGATGGTGCGCGCCCTGCGCTCCGAGCGGACCGCGAAGGTGCTGACGGGTTGGGCCGAGCTGCTGGACGCGCTCGAGGGGCTGCCGCTGGACGGGCGGCCCGACGCCACCACCCCGATCGCGGCGCTGTCGGGCGCGCGGATCGCCAAGGTCTACCGCCGGATGGTCAGGATGGGCGAGGCGCTTCAGCCGCTCAGCCCGTCGACCGACTACCACGAGCTGCGCAAGCAGGGCAAGGAGCTGCGCTACCTGCTCGAGCTGTTCGGCGCGCCGCTGTATCCAGACGACGTCGTGCGGCCGATGGTCAGGACGCTGAAGGCGCTTCAGGACGTGCTCGGCCGTCACCAGGATCGAGAGGTTCAGGTCGTGATGCTGCGCTCGCTCGGGCCCGAGCTGTCCGCGGCGACCGACGGGCCGGCGGCGCTGATGGCGATGGGGATGATGGTCGAGCGCCTGGAGGCCGACCAGCAGGCGGCCAGGGACGCGTTCGCGCCGCGGTTCGCGGATTTCGCCTCACGTCCCCAGCGCAAGCTCGTCAAGGACACTTTCGCTTGAGCACGGTCCTCGCCACGTACAACATCAAGGGGGGCGTGGGGAAGACCTCCGCGGCGGTCAACCTCGCCTATCTGGCGGCGCGCGAGGGGGCCCAGACGCTGCTCTGGGACCTCGACCCGCAGGGCGCCTCGACCTACCTGTTCCGGATCAAGCCGAAGGTCCGCGGCGGCGGGCGCAGGCTCGTCCGGCTGAAGAGCGACGTCGCCGCGCTGATCAAGGGGACCGACCACGAGGGCCTCGACCTGCTGCCCGCGGACTTCTCCTACCGGCACATGGACCTCGCGCTCGACGCGTTCAAACGCCCCACGCAGAGGCTCGCGCGGGTCATCGAGCCGCTCCGCGGCGAGTACGACTACGTGTTCCTCGACTGCCCGCCGAGCATCTCGCTGGTCTCCGAGAGCGTGTTCGAGGCGGCGGATGCGCTGCTCGTGCCGATCATCCCGGCGACCCTGTCCTCGCGCACGTTCGAACAGCTCGAGGAGCTGCTCGGTGGTGGGGCCAACGGCGGCCCGCTGATCCTCGCCTTCTTCTCGATGGTCGACGGCCGCAAGCGGCTTCACCGCGAGGTGATGGAGCGGCTGCGAGAGCGCTGGGCCGGGGTGCTCGAGGCGGCGATCCCGGCCTCTGCCGAGATCGAGCGGATGGGGCTCAAGCGTGACGCGGTCGTCGCGTACGCCCCGCGCGGGAAGGCCGCGCTCGCGTACGAGGCGCTGTGGTCGGACATCCGGACCAGGCTCGACCACTACGCTTCGCCGCCGGGATGACCGACGCTCCGCACCAGATCGCCTCCTATCTCGCGGACCCCTCGCAGGTACGGCGCGTGCTGCTGCTCTACAGCGGCGGCCTCGACACAAGCGTGATGCTCAAGTGGATCCAGGACGAGTACGACGCCGAGGTCGTGGCGCTGACCGTTGACCTCGGCCAGCCTGGCGAGGACTTCGAGGTGGTCCGCGGCAAGGCGATGGCGCTCGGCGCGGCCGACGCCCGGCTGGTCGACGCCCGTGAGGAGTTCGCCCGGGACTACGTCCTGCCGGCAATCAAGGCGAACGCGATCTACGGGCTCGGCTACCCGCTGTTCACGGCGCTCGGCCGGCCGCTGATCGCCAAGCTGGCGGTCGACTACGCGCGCCTGACCGGATGCGACACGATCGCCCACGGCTGCACCGGGAAGGGCAACGATCAGGTCCGGATCGAGGCGACGATCGCGACGCTGGCGCCGGAGCTGAAGGTGATCGCGCCCGTGCGTCAGTGGCGGATGGGTCGCGAGGAGGAGATCGAGTACGCCCGCCAGAACGGAATCCCGGTCAAGGGCGGGACCGAGTCGGCGCCGTATTCGATCGACGACAACCTCTGGGGGCGCTCGAGCGAGGGGCGCTGGATC
>DATKFF010000353.1:0-8562 GCA_035511595.1 Solirubrobacteraceae bacterium
TGGGCGCTGCTGGCCGCGCTCGTGATCTCGGCGGCGATGGTCGTGCTGCAGGTGATCCTCGGAGCCAACGACGACAACACGTACTCGCTCCGCGTGATCAGGCGGATCGCCCGGCGCCAGGGGACGCAGACGCAGACGGACGTGCCAGGGATCCTGTTCCTGGAGATCGACGGTCTCGCGCTCCCCGTGCTGAAACGGGCGATGCGCGACGGCAACGCACCGGAACTGGCACGTTGGGTCCAGGATGGCACGCATCGGCTGGCCGAATGGGAGACCGATCTGAGCTCTCAGACCGGAGCCAGTCAGGCCGGGATCCTGCTCGGGTCGAACGACGACATCCCGGCGTTTCGCTGGGTCGAGAAGGACACGGGAAAAGTGATGGCGTGCTCGTCGCCCGCCGACTGCGCGACGATCGAGCGGCGTCTTGCGTCGGGCAACGGGCTGCTGGCGCACGGCGGCGCGAGCCGCGGGAATCTGTTCTCCGGCGAGGCGGACGAGGTCATCCTGACGGCGAGTCGGCTCGGTGCCGAGAAGCGCGCCAACCCCGGCTATCGCGCGTTTCTGGCCAACGGCTTCAACGTCACGCGGACGCTAGTTCTGTTCATCTGGGAGGTGATCCTGGAGGTCGTGGCGGCGGTTCGGCAGAAGCGCCGCGACGTGTGCCCCCGCGGGGATCGCGGCGGCCGCTACCCGCTTCTGCGGGCCGGCCTGTGCATCGGCGTCCGCGACCTGATCGTATTCGGCGTGCTTACCGACATGATGCGCGGCCGGCCGGTCGTGTACGCGACGTTCTCGAGCTACGACGAGGTTGCCCACCACTCGGGGCTCGAGCGCGCCGACACCCTCGAGGCGCTGCGCAAGGTGGACCAGCAGTTCGGACGCATCGCCCGGGCCCGACGGTTTGCGCCCCGCCCGTACAAGCTGGTCGTGCTGTCCGACCACGGTCAGACCCAGGGCGCGACATTCAAGCAGCGCAACGGCTACGACCTGCATCAGTTCGTCGAGCGCTCGCTCGAGCGAGCCGCGGTCACGACGATCGGCAGCGGCGAGGAGAACGACGTGGCCGTCGGTCACGCGATGGCCGAGGCCACCGGACGAAGTCCTAAGGGCTCAGGAGATGACCTCGGCGACCAGGACGCCGTGGTCCTCGCATCGGGGAACCTCGGCCTGATCTACCTGATGAGTGAGCCCCGGCGCCTGTCGCTCGAGGAGATCGAGGAGCGCCATCCGCGCCTGCTTCCCGCACTGCGAGAACACCGGCACATCGGCTTCGCGCTGGTGCACTCGAGCGAGCACGGCCCGATGGTGCTCGGCGCTCACGGCACGCGATATCTGGCGGAGAACCAGGTCGACGGCGAGGATCCGCTTGGGCGGTTCTCGCGCAACGCCGCCGCCCACCTGCGCCGCGCCGACACGTTCGCGCACGCGCCGGACATCCTCGTCAACAGCTTCTACGACCCGGCTCTCGAGCAGGGCTGCGCGTTCGAGGAGCTGATCTCGTTTCACGGCGGCCTGGGCGGTCCTCAGTCCCGGCCCTTCATCCTCTACCCGGTCGAGTTGCCGATCGTCGCTCGGCAGATCGTCGGCGCCGCCGGCGTCCACGACCTGGCGCTCGGCTGGCGGCGGGCACTTCAGGGCTGGCCCGCGCCGAGGGCTCCCGTGACCTCGCGCCTGCGGCCGGCGCCGGCGCGGCCGACCTGACCGAGGTGGCCTGCTTTTGAACTGGCGCAGATGGCCCAGTATTCACGTGATGGCGAGACCCGGATTCGAACCGGGGACACCACGATTTTCAGTCGTGTGCTCTACCAACTGAGCTATCTCGCCCTTGAGCGGGCGATGCTAGCGACGTACACGCCGGTGCGCGCGCGACAATCGGAGGCGTATGGCGACGAAGAAGTTGTTCGTGCTTCGGCACGCCAAGTCGAGCTGGGACGACCCCGGTCTGGATGACCACGAGCGACCGCTCGCGCCCCGCGGGCGACAGGCGGCCTCCCTGATCGCCGAGCACCTGCGCACGAATGGGACCGAGCCCGAGCTCGTCCTCTGCTCGAGCTCGCGGCGCACCCAGGAAACGCTCGAGGGGGTCAAGCCCGGCGGCGAGTGGTTGATCGAGCCCGAGCTTTACGCCGCGAGCACCAGCGGCGTGATCGAGCGCTTGCATCGCGTGCCGGAGGAGACTGGGTCAGTGATGCTGATCGGTCACAACCCGGTGATGCAGACGCTGGTCCTGAGGCTCGCATCGGGCTCCGGCGCGGCCGAGGGTTCCGAGCTGAGCGAGGTCCAGCGCAAGTTCCCCACGGCCGCGCTCGCGACGCTGACCTTCGAGTGCGGCTGGAGCGAGCTCGGCCCGGGCGCCGCAAGCCTCGCCGCGTTCGTGCGCCCCAAGCAGCTGTCGCTCAGCTGAGCCGGTGAAGCAGCTCGAGCGCGCCACGCTTTGACAGCGGCTCGTTGAGGTTGCCGCACTTCGGTGACTGCACGCACGACGGGCAGCCCGACTGGCACGGGCACTCGCCGATCAGGCGCTTCGCGTCGGCCACGAGCCGCTCGAACTCGTCGTAGCCGCGACGGGTGATCCCGACCCCGCCGGGGTGCCCGTCGTAGATGAAGATCGTCGGCACGCCCGTCTGCGGATGTGCGTTGGTCGAGAGGCCGCCGATGTCCCAGCGGTCGCACATCGCGATCAGCGGCAGCACCGCGATCTGGCCGTGCTCGAGCGCGTGCAGCGAACCGAGCAGCTGGTCGGCGGGGAACGGCTCGGCGCCGATCAGCTCGTCGAGCTCGTACCAGAGCGCGCGCGTCGGGAATTCGATCGTCGGGAGATCGAGCGTCTGGAAGTCGATCACCTCGTGGTCCTGAAGCCCCTTGCGCTGGTAGCCGAGGACCGTCTCCGAGTAGACGACCTCGCCGAACGACAGCGTCACCCCACGCGTGTGACGCTGCTCGTGCAGGCGCTCGATGTAGGTCATGCTCTCACGCTTGGCCTGCGTGAAGTAGTCGCCCGTGAACGGCTCGAGCATCGCCCGGCGCCCCCCGAGGTCGAGCTCGAGCACGGCGTAGGAGCGTCCCATGTGCAGATAGATCGCGCCCTCGTGCACGGTCCCGTAAGCACGCGCGGCCTCGATCGAGCCGAGCACCTCGCCCGAGCTCGCGTCGATCAGGATGAAGCTGTCCGCGGACGCAGAGCGCAGCGCGACCCGCGCTGCGGGGTAGTCGTCGGCGCGCTGTGGCACGAAGCCGGTCGCGCGTTCACGCAGGAAGCCCGCGCGGGTGAGCTCCTCGGCGTGCGGGCGCCACTGCGCGCCGAGGATCGGCGCGTCGGCCTCGGTCAGCGGCGCCTCATGCGCCGCGCAGACGAGGTGCTCAGCGTAGATCTCGGAGCTTTGAGGGTCGAGGATCGCCGACTCGACCGGCCTTGTCAGGAACTCGTCCGGGTGCCGGCAGAAGAACTGGTCGAGCGCGTCCTCGCCGGCGACGTACACGGCGAGTCCGCGGCCACGGCGTCCCGCACGTCCCCACATCTGCTTGAGGCTCGCGACCGTCCCCGGGAACGTGACGCAGATCGCGGCGTCGAGCTCGCCGATGTCGATCCCGAGCTCGAGCGCGTCGGTCGCGATCACCCCGAGCAGTTCGCCGGCACTCAGGCGGCGCTGGATCTCCTGGCGCTGCGCCGGGGTGTAGCCGCCGCGGTAGGGGGCGATCCGCTCCGCCAGCTCGGGCTCGAGCCGGTCGGTCGCGTGGCGCAGGATCAGCTCGACGCCCTTGCGCGACTTCATGAAGCAGATCGTGCGCGCGCCGGCCGAGACCAGGTCCGAGAAGACCTCGGCCGCCTCATACAGCGCCGAGCCGCGGACGCCGAGCTTCTCGTCCAGCAAAGGTGGGTTCCACATCGCCACGTGGCGCGCAGGCCTCGGCGCGCCGTCGCGGTCCACGAGCCGGAAATCCTCGAGCCCGGTGAGCCGCTCGGCTAGCTCAAGCGGGTTGGCGATCGTCGCGCTCGTGAGCACGAACCGCGGCTCGGTCCCGTGGATCGCGGCGGCGCGGCGCAGGCGTCTGAGGACATTGCCAACGTGAGAGCCGAACACGCCTCGGTAGACGTGCGCCTCGTCGACGACCACGAACGCGAGGTTCGCGAGCAGGTCTCCCCACGCGGCGTGGTGGGGCAGGATCCCGACGTGGAGCATGTCGGGGTTGGTGAGCACGAGGTTGCTGCGCTTGCGGATCGCGGCGCGCTCGGCGCGCGGGGTGTCGCCGTCGTAGATCGCCGGGCGGATCTGCTTGTGCATGCCGAAGGCGTGGAGCGAGCGGGCCTGGTCCTGGGCGAGCGCCTTGGTCGGGTACAGGTAGAGGGCGCGGGCCGTCGGGTCCGAGCTCAGCATCTCGAGCGTCGGCAGCTGGAAGCAGAGCGACTTGCCCGACGCCGTCCCGGTGGTGATGATCGTCGGCCCGGCGAACACCGCCTCGAGCGCCTCCGCCTGGTGGGCGTAGAGCTCGGTGATCCCGGCCCCGCGCAACGCAGTTCTGACGTTGGGCCCGAGCTCGGCCGGCACCGGCACGAGCCGCGCGGAGCGCGCCTCAGAAAGATCGTCGTGGACGAGACGCTCGTCGCCACGACCCGTCTCGAGCAGCGTCGCCCAGGGGATTGATTCTCGGGTCGTGGCCATCAGGCCAGTATGGTCGCCCCCGGCGATGCGCTGCGTTTATGTTGACCTGGACGGGACGCTGCTCGGCCCGGGCAGCTCGCTGCTGCGAGACGCCGATGGCGGCTTCTCGCTCGATGCCGTTCGCGCGCTCCAGGCGTGCTTTCGGGCCGGAGCCGAGGTCGTGATTTATTCGGGTCGCCAGCAGTCGAGCGTGTTCGAGAGCTCGCGGCTGATCGGCGCGAGTGCGTACGCGTTCGAGGTCGGTTCCGGGCTGGTGATCGACGGGGAGCTCGAGTGGCTGACCGACGGCCTCGTGCCCTCACCCGAGGCCGGCACAATCCACGACCAGATCGGCGCGTCGGGCGCTCCGGCTCTGCTGCTCGAGCGTTACCCGGGAAGGCTCGAGTACCACACGCCGTGGTCGGCCGGGCGTGAGGTCTCCTACCTGTTCCGCGGCGACGTGGACGTGGCGGAGGCGCAGGCGCTGCTCGACGCCGCAGGTTTCCCGCTGCGGCTCGTCGACAACGGCGTCGTGCAGGCGGCCGCCGAGCAGGTGCCCGGGCTACCGATCACTCGCGCCTACCATCTCATCCCGGCCGCCGCATCGAAGGCGCGGGCGGTCGCGCGCCACATGCAGGCGCGGGCCTACAGCCCCGAGGACTGCATCGCGGTCGGCGACTCACGTGAGGACATCGAGGTCGCCTCGGTCGTCGGCGTCTTCTGGCTCGTCGCGAACGCACTCGAGCGCGATCCGGCGCTTGGGGACGAGGCCGTGGGGCGGCCCGGCGTCCGGATCGCTTCGGGTTCGTACGGAGCCGGCGTCTACGAGGCCGTCATCACGACGCTCGCCGAACGCCGCTAGTCGGCTTCAGGCGCTGCCGACTGGCTCAGGCGCTGGCTCCGGAAGCTTCTCCGGGGCGGGCCTTCGCGGAGGCATGACGCGGCCGGTGATCCGGCCTCGGCGCTCCACTTCGGTCGCGTCGCCGACCGCCCACTCGATGCGCTCGACCAGATTGGCGGCGAACCGCTCGCTTTCGAAATCCGCGGCGCTCACGCGCTCACGCAACAACACGTCATCGTGCCCCCGTTCGGCATCGGGGGATCCTGCTGCCGTGACGATGATCTCCGGCATGTCTCCCTCTCTGTTGAGCTGTGACCCCTTGAAGCGCGCAGCCTGTCAGATCCGCATACATCTGCGGTAAAAATGTGGTTGCGGGGTACCTCGTTTAGCGGCTGGGGGCGCCGCCGAAGATCGATTTGAACCAGTTGGCGAACCGGCGCCAGATGCTGATTCGATCTCGTGCTCGCCGACGCGAGGCGGCGGGGACCGTCGTGCGGACGATCGCGACCCATTCCTCCAGCGGCAGCTGACCCTCGATCAACCGCGCGAGCGCGGCCGTGACGGGCGCCTCGACGCCGGCGCCGGCAAGCGCCCGTGCCAGCAGCGGCACCGTCTCCAGCGCCTCGACCGCCTGGCCCACCATGGGGGCGATCTGGGCGGCCGGGATTCCCTCGGCGAGCAACTCGCCGGCGCGGCGGTTGCGGCTCTCGGGCGCGAGCGCTGTAGCGACCAGGTCGCCGGTGCCCGCGAGCCCGATCAGCGACACCGTGCGGGCCCCACGCGCCTCGGCCCAGCGCCAGACCTCGGAGAAGATGTGCCCGGCGGCCGCGCCGGCGGCGTTCAGTCCCTGCGCGACCGTCGCGCCGGACGCAAGCGCGGCGGCATTCTTCGCGACTCCGGCGAGCTCGACGCCGACCGGATCGTCCGACTCCTCGCAGACCACGCCGGCGCGCACGAAGACGCTCGCAATCGCGGTCGCGAGCGCCTCGCTGGTGGAGGCGGCGACGAGGCCGGCGCCGGCGCGCACCATCTCACGCGCGTGCGCCGGACCGCCGACGCAGCCGGTGCGGCTGGCCCCGAAGAGCCGCGTGAGGAGAACCGTCGGGGGCGAGCCGTCGGGCGGGACGAGCCCCTTGGCGAGCGAGATCACGGCCGCCTTGTCCGACAGGCCTCGCTCCTGAAGTCCCTCGATCACATCGCGCACGCGGGTCGACGGGACGCTCAGGAACACGTAGTCCGCGCGCGCGAGCCCGGCGTCGGCGGCCTCGATCCGGAGCTCGCGCGGGAGCTCAACGCCATCGAGGTAGACGCGGTTCTCACGTTCGTCCCGAAGCTCGCGTGCCTGGTCCTCGGTCCGCGTCTGAAGAGTGGTCCGCAATCCGCCGCGGGCCAGCAAGACGGCGACCGCGGTTCCGAACGAGCCCGCGCCGATCACGACAGCGCGCTTCGAACCGGGCGCGGGCAGATGAATCGAGGGTCTGGGTACGGGCGGCACGGCGGGGCGAGCGTACCCGCGCGGCGCTAATTCAGGCGACGCCGCGGTTGCGCGGGCGCGCCTGCTGGTCGCCGGCCGCGTCCTCGGCGGCTACTGCGTCGGCGAGCGCCCCGGCGATCTCCGACAGCTCGCCGAACGCGTCTGCGACGGTGGCGGAGCTTGAGCCGGTGATGGCGTTGTTGAGCGCGGCGACGGCGGCATCGAACCGGGCCCAGAGTTCCGCGGGGCCGCGTCGCCCGGTTCCAGGCCGCAGCTCGTACGGCGGCTGCGCTTGTTCGGCCCCGGGGACCGGTCGCCACAGGAGCCCGGCGGTGTGCGCGTGCTCCCACGCGACCTGCTCTCGTGCGGCGGCCTCCGCGAGTGCGCGCAGCCGGTCGGCGAACCCGGGGTCCGGCGGCGCGAGCTTGTGCGCGCGCATCGCCTCGGCCCAGTCGCTCCCGGCCTGGCGAACGGCGCGCATGACCTGCGCCTGCTGCGGATCGAGATCCGAGCCGAGGCTCATCCGTCCCCACCGGCGCGAGCCTCGCCGTTGGCGGGCTCGGCAAGCCCGACCGGCTCACCGCCCCAGAAGTCCTCGGCGCTCGGTCCCGCGTCCCGGGCAGGTGCGGTGGACGGGGCAGTCCGCCCGTCCTCGAGCAATTGCTCGAGGTCGGAGCGCCTGATCCGCACGCGACGGCCGACCCGCAACGCCGGCAACGATCCCTGGTCGATCCAGTTGCGGACGGTCTGCTGATTGAGCTTCAGCATCTCCGCAACCTCCGCGACCGTCAGGAACGCGTCCTCGTGGCTACCGGACTCAGGAGACATTTTTATCTAACTGAGACAAATTGGGCCTATTCGAGAGTATAGTACCTCGGCAGGAGGACGCGATCGTCGTGGCTGGCGAAAAAGGTCTGCAAACGCGTGGAAACTGAAGGTCGGTTGGGCGACGAAGGTACGGAAGGCCCCGACGGCGCTAGCAACGTTGTCCACTTCCCGCGCGACTGGTTTGGACCGACCGAGGAGCTGGTCCCGTTCGGGCCGCGAGCCTCCGGGACTGGCGTCGTGGACCTCGCGAATGAGGCTCCGGTGCGTCCGGACGACTTCTGGGGCGAAGGCTCCGCGGCGATCCACGACGTGCTCCAGGGGCCCTCGGTGGATGTGCCTGCTGATCCTCCGGTCTCGTCCGGACCGCGTGGCTACTGGGCGGGGGCGCGTGCGAACAGCGCCCTGCTCGCGATGCGGGGCGCTCGACGTCCGGTTGCGCTGCTCGCCGGTGGGGTGGCGGCGATCGCGTGCGCGGCGTTCGCGATCGGAAGCATCGAGCACGGTCATGCCGCGCCGATCGTCCGCGCGTCGGTGCTGACGAAGGTGACGAGCGGGGCGAGCCAGAGCACTCAGCATCCAGGTTCGTCGACGGGCGCCTCTCAGCTGGACAAGGCCTTTATGGCTTCGCGCAGCGCCGGGCGTCACGCGCGCGTGGCCCGCCGTCGTCAGCCGGCTCTGCGAGCCCGAACCTCCGTTGGGGCGAAGCCGTCAAAGAGCTCGGGGTCCTCTGGCTACGCGGGGGGCAGCGCCGCCCCGCCCCCAACGTATGCCGCGACGTC